>DATNRE010000215.1:0-7456 GCA_036703685.1 Candidatus Obscuribacterales bacterium | reverse complement strand
TGCTCCCCCTGCTCCCCTGCTCCCCCTGCCTCCCCTGCTCCCCCTGCTCCCCCTGCTTCCCCCGCTCCCCTACTCCCGGCGCTCACTTGCGCGCCCGAGCGGGTAATCGTTTCTGCTTCTTATTCGGGGCTTTGGGTTTTAAGGCGGGTCTAGGACGAGGTTGAGCTCTAATGGGTTGGTCATGTTCCAGGGCGTCTTCTTCAAAGTAGTCAACGAAAATATCCGCCCCATTTACAATCGCCCCTAAAAGTCGCGGACGATATTTTTTGGGATCTTCATCCTCCGTATCCATTAATCTGTCCGTAACCTCCCCTAATAGCCCCGAGGCGGTATAAACCGGACGGGTCACGATCACCATGCCATCGGTGTAGGGTTCCAAGGTTAAAACATCATTATTGCCCTCTAAGGCCGGACTATCCACCACCACAAAATCAAACCGATAGCGAACTTCTTCCAATAGGCGACGCAATTCACTCGATTCTAAAACCGTTGCGGGGTGACGCACGCCCCCCGGACTGGGAATCACGTATAAATTAGAGACATCGGGAACTAGACGAATACAACCATATAAATCCCCATAATATTGTAGGGGTTCTACCCCAATCTGGGGATCGAGGGGTAATCCCAGGGATTCTACTTCCGAGGGCGATCGCAAATCGGCTTCAATTAATAGAGTCCGTTTGCCACTGCGGGCCGCGGCGATCGCTAAATTATAAGCACTTAAGGTTTTTCCTTCAGCCGCTCCCACACTGGTAATTAAAATAACTTTAGGAGATTTATTCCCCACCCGTTGTAAATTGCTGCGAATTTTTTCATAAAATTCCAGATAGGGAGAATAGCGTTTAAGTAACAAGGGTAAAACATAATCTTCGGGGAATAAAAACACATTAGGAACTACTCCTAAAACCGGAACTTCTCGCTCTTTAAAAGCTCCTTGAATTTCTTCCCAGGTGTAGAATTTTCCACTCAACATTCCCAGAACAAAAATAATCACCGCCCCGCCTAAAACTCCCCCGAGTCCTCCCATAGCCAGGATTAAAGCCATACTCAACGCTTTGGGAATTTCCACATCGGGAGCCTGTGCTTCCTTGGCGATCGCTAAACTACTTGTGATTTCAGCTTCTGCGGCCCTAGCATCCACTAACTTCACCTGCATTTGATCATAAAACGCTTTTTTATAGGCAACTTGCTGTTCTAGCCGTTGTTTTTCTGCCTGTTTATTCGGAATTGTGGCATAATTCTGCTTCAGGTCTTCCCCGGTTTTTTGGGATGATATTAATTGTTGTTGTAAACTTTCCCTTTCGGTTTTTAACCCAATTAAATTTTGAGCTAATTGTTGACGAGTGGGGTCAAGAGAAGAATCAACTCGAATTGTATCTACACTGACTAAAGGGGCTGCAATGCCACCGCCTCCCAATACTTCTGAAGCTCGAGATTGTAACTGTTTTTCCGATGCTTGTTGACGTTTAACTAATTCTGCAACTAAAGGATGTTGGTCTTTATAATCCTTGCGTAAAACGGCTAACTGGGATTCAATTTCATACAATTGAACTCGCAGTTGAGCAATAATTGGATCGGCTGTTAATGCTTGAGAAACAAAGGCTTGATCCGCATTTAATCCTAACTGAGATTCTAAACTCGCCACTTGAGCATCTAGGGCATCTAATTGTAACTGAATCTGTTTTTGTTGCTGTTCATTGCCTAAAATTGCCGCCGGTAAAGAGCCACTTTCTAAACTTAAAATAGTTGCTCCTTCCCGTTTATCATAACTTTCTAACTCTTTTTCTGCCCGTCTCAATTCGGCTTCGGCTGGTTTTAATCGTTCTTCAATCAGACTAATAATACTATTCAATTGTTGAGCATTAATAGTCCGACTTTGTTCATACATTATTTTCATGACTGCATTTACAAAAGCTACGGCTCGTTCTCGGTTAGAATCTAAATAAGCAACCGTAATTTTCATCGGAGTACCCGGAACATCTTTAGTGCCAGCCACAGGCGGCTGCACCTGAATCGATAATTTTTTTTTCAACTCCTCATTAGGTATCAAATTATATTGTTTCAGAATTGGTGCTAATACACTGGGAGGAAGTAACATTTCCGAAGATAATTGTTGCCCTTGTTGTTGAATAACTTCCCCCGTTTTAGAAAAGATTACGGGACTACTTTGACCCATCAAAATACCCGTTGCTTTATAGGGAGGAGTGGCGGGAGGTTCCATCAACATTGCAGCGGCTCCTGATGCCCCCAAGGCGACAATAAAGGTGGCAAAACCCGCCAATTTATATTGATCAAAAGCAATTAAATAGCGTTTAACAATGGGTAAAGTCATAATAATATGGGTAATGGGTAATGGGTAATGGGGAAGGGGTAATGGGGAAGGGGTAATACTTCGACTTCGCTTAGTAACAGGGTTTGGGATAACTAATTATCTTCTATTATTATTAGTAGTACCAGTGGGACTAAATAGATTTTCTACTCCGCTTTGTAACTGTTGGAAAAATAGGAGAAATCCGAGAATATCTCGAAAAGGTTGGGTAAAATTATTTAAAACAAAACTCACCTGAGCCACCAAATTTCGGTTAACCACAATCACATCATTATCTTGTAATAAAACATTATCCGTGCCATCGCCGGCTAATACATTTTTACCATTTAAAATTTGTTTTGTGGGTTTTCCGGTTTCTGGATCATAACGAATTAAAGCGATTTCCTGCAAATCCGCTAAATTCAAAGGAACGGAATTTAAGACATCAATAAAACTACTGCCATTTTGCAATGCTACGGTTCCCACTGTATTCACAGGATAACTCAAAATTCTGATCGTAATTTGGGGACTAGCTAAGGTTGATGTCGCTACCAAACGTTGATCATAACCTTCCTGTTCATCGGGTTGTAGTTTCGGGATAATAATAGCGTCGCCATTCTGTAAGGACACATTCGGTAAAGCCGTGGCCTCTTGAATGGGAGTATACAAATCGATAATATCTTCAATTAAGCGACCATCGGCCGTCATCCGACAAATTAGAACCGATCGTAAATCCGAGGTGATTCTTGCCCCACCAGCGGCCTGTATAGCCGTTGTTACCTGTCCACTACCTGGGGGAAGTTGATAAAATCCGGGCCGGGTGACATCTCCAACAATGGTGACACTGACGGCCGTGGGGGCGGCGGCTAAACTATAGGTTTCTAAAATATTGCGAGTCGGCCCTTGATAGGCTCGCACCTCCTGGGAAGGAATCACAATTACGTCCCCATCTTCGAGTAACAAATCTACGGGTCTAACCCCTAATAATAAGGGCGTTAGCAAATCCACTTCCGTTTCTACCACTTGACCATTGGCTAGGGTACGCCGAATTTTAATCATTCTTAAATCGGCCGCCGTTGTGGTTCCCTGGGCCGTTGTCAGGGCGATCGGGAGTTCGGGACTGGCTAAGGGATAAAATCCGGGTCTGGCCACTTCCCCCGTCACCGTCACCCTAACCGGACGCTGGGTTAATAGGGAAAGATTGGTTTGGGGATTTTGGACAAAAGGAGTTAAACGGCTATTAATAATGGTTTGTACCTGTTCCAAGGTTAAATCCTGAACCCGAATGGCTCCAATTAAAGGTAATAAAATCGCACCATCGGGGGTAACGGCCGTGACGGGGACGCTCAGATCATTAGAACGCTGGCCATTAATAAATACATCAATATAGAGTTGATCTCCTGGGCCAAGACGATAATTCACCCCGCGATTTTCACTTAAACGCCGGAAATAAATATTATCAATGGGGGGCGCAACGGCTCCAGAACGGTCTAAAACGGGATTTCCGGCCCGATCAAACAGTTGGATTAGTTGGGGCCAGGTGGGTTGGGGAAAGCTCGGGGGCCGTAATTGTCCCCCCGGATAGGGTTGGGCCACGACTCCTTGGGGAATTACACATTTTTCGGGCAGAGTGACGGTCTGGGCTAAAACCCTGGGTTGGTCTGTCCATCCCCACAGCAAGGCGGCGAAACCGACGATCCAACTGGTGGAATAGAGACTGGTGAGAAATAGGGATGCCAGGGTCTGGCGAGAATATTGATTCATGTTCAATTTTTTACCTATTTCGGTGTTTCCTGTTGTCTGTTGCCCCCCATAGCTAGGGCTTCAGCCATGAGGGAGGCTTGGATACTTTCACCCAGGGAAACGGCCACGGGCCAGACATCTTTAATATTATCTAAGGGTTTAATTGGAATCAAAAGACTGACACCCACCCAGGGGGCGCGATTTCGACTGAGTTGGGCGACGCGATCTGCCCAAAACCAACGACTCGGCGATGGATCTCCACCATTGGGCCAAGCATACCACTGAGCAACGGCCCAGGTCTGGGTTGAATTCCAAGCCCTAAAAAATTGGACTTCAACTTCAACTGGGCTCATTTCACCGGAAGTGGATTTGACTGAAAAGCGATCGAAACTCAAATTATCGGTTTTCCAGCCAAGAAATCCATTAATATCCATCCATTCGAGTTGAGGCTGATCTTTATAGTAATTTTGGGGAAATAATAACACTATTGCCGTCTGATTTTCCCGTTTTACTTCCTGTTTTAACCACTGTTTATTCCCGGCGCCGATTGATTCAATTTTAACGGTTTGCCATCCGGGAATGGTTAAGCCTTCTTTTCTAACGGTTTGAAGTTGGGGCAGGGTTTGGAGTTGGGGCATATCCATCCATGACCACTTTTTATTAATATAGCCGGGCAGTGCCGCACCAATTAATAACACCATCATCAAGATAATAATGATAATTTTATACTGTTTTTGTTGGGGTTTCATGTCAAGTATTTGAATTAATTATTATTTATTGATTGGGGTGTTCTAATGGATCTTCGGAATCCAGTGGAACATAATGTTGTAAGCCATTAATTAATATTACTAATAAACCTAGCATCGCTGCTGAATATAAATCTCCGCCCCAACCTTCATGGAGCCATGAGAATAACTCGTTTTGACCAGTGCCATGAAACAGGGTTAATAAGGTATTGCGAATAATATTAGCAATTACACTAATTAAACCCGCACTCACTAAAAAGAAAATACTCAGTTTTTTTGAGTCTAAAATTCCTGTCCAATACAGCAACATTAATCCTACATACAAACTGGTAAATAACATTTTTAACCCGGCGCAGTGGGGGGCAACTTCCACAATTTGATCATTCACAAACAAATAAATTTGTTCTACATGGACATCTAAATCAAATTGAATCAGAATAAATCCAGCCACATTTGCAATAAATTTCTGCAAGGGTAAGGCTAAGGGTTCTATTAAATAGGGTAAATGATTAGGGGTTGCTAGTAATACAAAGACTAAGGGCATTCTTTGTAATTGAAAACCATTTATTCCTTTAAATACTAGGCAAAGTCCGGCCAACATCAAAGGAAAAGAAAGATTAACTAAATCCGATAAACCGCTCCAATAAAAAATACTACTGAGCACAATTAAGCCTATGCCTAGGGGATGGCTAGTATTAGTTAAACGTTTCCACTGATGGCGTTTTGTCCAGGTAATATAAGCGGCAAAGGGTAAACCAATTAAACCATGACTAAAATATTCATGTTCAATACCGATGGTTTTATTCAGCCAACCATCATACCAATGAATTAACAGGGGTGCATACAGCAGCACCATTAACAAAGCAATAATCCAATTTAATAAATATTTGTCAAAATGGGTGGGAATTTGGCGATTGATTTGCATAATTATGATTGACTGTTAATGGTTTAATCCTGCTTTTTTCCCCAACTGGAGCATTAGATGGGAGAGATTTAGCAGATAATTTATAGGGTACTCACGCACCCTATAATTGATTGATATTAAGCACCAATGGCAGCTTGAATGGCTGTCAATACTTGATTAATTTGGTAGGTGGTTAACCCGGGATACATCGGTAAGGATAAAATTTGCTGACTTAATTTTTCAGTTTGAGGAAAGTCTCCTTGTTTGTAACCTAAATATTGATACGCGGGTTGGAGATGGCAAGGAATAGGGTAATGAATTCCGACTTGTATTCCCTGTTCCGTTAATTTGTCTTTCAGGGTATCACGGTTAATAGCACATTCCTCCGTTACCCGAATTACATAGAGATGATAAACATGACCATCGGCACTCTGATTTTCAATGGGAATAATACCTCGTTCCCGCAATAATAGAAGTGAGGCATCATATTTTTCCGCAGCAAAATTGCGATCGCGATTCCAAGTGTTTAAATGGGGTAACTTAACATTTAAAATTGCAGATTGTAAGGTATCGAGACGGCTATTAGTTCCTTTTTCCGTATGTAAATATTTTTGAGGAGCACCATAATTGCGTAGACTCCGCAGATTTTGAGCCACGATTTCGTTTTGGGTCACAACCATTCCCCCGTCCCCAAAACAGCCCAAATTTTTACTCGGATAAAAACTAAAAGCCGCCGCTAACCCAAGACTTCCGGCACCATAACTTTCTCGCTCGGCTAAATGGGCTTGGGCCGCATCTTCAAAAATAATTAAATTATGGGCGGCGGCAAAAGCAAATAGTTGATGGGGGGAAACCATTTGGCCATACAGATGGACGGGAATAATTGCCTTGGTTTTTTGTGTTACTACCTGCTCGGCATGATTAAGATCAATTAGGGCCGTATGGGCGTCACAATCGACTAGGATGGGAGTGGCTCCCGCGTGTAATACTCCAATGAGTGTGGCAATAAAGGTATTAGCTGGAACCAGAACTTCATCCCCAGGTTTGATCCCACAGGCTTGTAAACCCAGAGCGATCGCATCGGTTCCACAGGCTACTCCTACCCCATACTGTACTCCACAGGCCTTAGCAAAGGCGATTTCAAATTCTGTTAAGGCGTGACCTAAAACAAAGTCGCCCCTATCCACTACCGTCAGGATGGCGGCTTGAATTTCGGGTTTAAGGGGTTCGTGGATCAAACTCAAATCCACAAAGGGAACAGAAGTTACGGTGCTAGTCATACAGGAATCATCAGCATACATCAGCAACACCAGCATAACTTAACCTTTCGCGGTCATCGGTTAGCCGTCAATTTCCGATCATTGCAGAAACGATTTATTGTAAAATCAAACAAGAACCCACAAAGTCATAAAACACAAGGGTCGGGTTGGCTGTAAAGGTTTAGAAACCCAACACGACTGCATAAGGTTATAAAACGGAAAAACGACTAACCCAGGTGATACGGTGTTAAGTCAACTCCCAAGACCCTTTATCATTCACTAACAAGGGAAACCAAGAAAACTATGCCACAATTGAATCTGATCGATCCCAATGTCAACGGGAATCTCGGGTCTATATCTTCTCCCGTTACTAACGGTCACACTCCTTGGACACAGCACCGTGAACATCGGGATCAAACCTCAGAACATAAGGCAATTCAAGGAATTCAACAACTCGAATTCGATTTGAATGCAACCAACCAACAATTGATGGATG
>DATNRE010000214.1:0-14607 GCA_036703685.1 Candidatus Obscuribacterales bacterium | reverse complement strand
TTGGCTTTGGAAATCGCCATGGTCATGCCTCGGTCTTTGAAACTGCCTGTGGGGTTGAGTCCGTCATATTTCACATAGACTTGCACCTGTTTGCCAATCAGTGCAGCAATGGTTGGCACAGGAATCAGGGGCGTGTTGCCTTCTTGTAGGGTAATAACGGGGGTAGATTCAGAAACAGGTAAATAGTTGCGGTAGGCTTCAATCAGACCGGGCCAGCACTTTAATGAGGACTGGGTTGTAGGCAAAGTCAACGTCATCTCGGTAGTAGTTAATAAATGAAGAATAATCCGTTTAAGGATTGACAAATAGAGAGATTCATGATAATAGAGAATGTCCTTAACGGTTTGAATCCATAAACTTGATCAGTTGACAGGATCAGCCGTTGGGTGTATTCCTTATTTAGTTTACCTTCTCGTTTACATTCCGTGAAAAAACTAATCAATTTTGATATTTTTTTCCGTGGGAGTAAACGTTCAGGGTAAAATATAGTTAAGATTTGTTGAGCTAACATTTTTAGATGTCAAATCAACTGCTGATGCCCACTCGTTCATCCACCGTATCTGGGACTCAAACCTTAGATGCCACTTCAAGCCGGACTTCCGGTTCTGTTATGTCTAAGCCACTGACGATTGATACGATGAAAAATCTGTACAACACCGATCAGCAAGTGAAGTTTCTGCATTTGCACGCTGAAGTTGAAACCTTGCTCCTGGAATTGCAAACCATCAAGCAACAGCGTCAAGAAACAACCTCACCCGCAAAGACTTGTTGAGTTGTTTTAAGTTCCATTCCCCCGATCATCACTAGCTGGGTTTAGCAAAAACCGCTAAACACCCTGGCTTTTGATTGACTCTGTTTAGAGTAAGTTACCCTCGGGTTTGGACTTAAATCGATAGATGCAAAATGCCTGTTTATCCCATGCAGGTGAGATTTTTCATGTCAAATTCGGTGATTGCTCAGACTACCCAAGAATTGGGAAGATAAAACCACACCACCTTAGTATTACCCTAGCCCCCAGTGCTGAGGGATTTAAAAGTTTAAAAAATTCTATGACATTATCCTCCGTTCAACCTCAAACCCTAGCATCTTCTGCTAGTTTTCCCTCGGATTTACGTTTAAAAGACATTATCAAAAGTCTCCCTCGGGAAGTCTTTCTTAAAGATCAGAAAAAAGCTTGGCTGACGGTTTTTATTAATGTTCTTCTGGTGGTTGCGGGTTATTTTGCGATCGCTTACTCTCCCTGGTTTCTTTTACCCTTAGCTTGGGTTTTTTCCGGGACAGCTTTAACGGGTTTTTTCGTCATTGGTCATGACTGTGGACATCGTTCTTTTTCTGACCGTCGTTGGATCAATGATTTAGTCGGCCATCTGGTATTTCTTCCTTTAATTTATCCCTTCCATGGTTGGCGTTTAGGACATAATCATCATCATAAACATACCAATAAACTGACCGAAGATAATGCTTGGGAACCCTGGAAAATTGAAAATTATGAAGCGTCCCCTAAAATTGTACAAATTGCTTATAAATTAACCCGAGCCCGACTATGGTGGTTAGGTTCAATTTTGCATTGGGCAATTGTTAACTTTGATTGGCGCAAGTTTGAAGGCAAAGGACAGGAACAGGTTAAATTCTCGGCTTTATTTGTGATTGGATCTGCGGCGATCGCCTTTCCTGCGATGATTTTTACTCTCGGAATTTGGGGCTTTGTTAAATTCTGGTTAATGCCTTGGTTAGTATACCATTTCTGGATGAGTACCTTCACTATTGTTCACCACACTGCCCCCGATATTAAGTTTCAAGAACCCGAGGATTGGAATGAAGCCCTAGCCCAATTATCGGGAACAGTTCACTGCAATTATCCGGCTTGGGTTGAGTTTTTCTGTCACGATATTAATGTTCACATTCCTCACCATATTTCTACGGCTATTCCTTCCTACAATTTACGGAAAGCCTATAAAAATATTCAAGACAATTGGGGAGAATATCTCTATCCTGAATGTGATTTTTCCTGGTCTTTAATGACTCATATCGTAGATCAGTGTCATTTGTATGATGCTGAAAATGCTTATGTTTCCTTTACGGAATACAAAAAGCATTAATTAGATTTAGTAGTAAGTCCTTTAGGACTCTCTATATTGGAGTGCTGAAGGACTCACTACAATTTTAAATTAATTCATCCGTATTTTGTTCTTATTTTTAAGTCAAATAAAATTACAGAAAATCAGTAATTACACTGATGTTGTTTGTTGATCAGGCAGATATAATAAGACATAAAGTGCATCTGTTCACTTCATGCTATTAACAAATTCAACGCTTTCTCAAGGGTTTACATCAATTACACCCGCCAGTAGTGAATCGGATATTGAGCAAAATATTATTATCCCTCTATTGGAAAGTTTAGGGTATAACGCTCAGGACTGGCGGGAACAAGCCGTTATTCGTAAAGTTAGAGTTGATTTTTGTGTTCATCCTCATGATGCAGTTGCACCTCATCCCCCCTATTTAATCATTGAAGTTAAAGCACCTCAGAAAAAAATTTTTTATTCCAGTTGGCAGATTCATGATTATATGAGAAAGTCGGGAGCTATTTTGGGGTTATTAACCAATGGCTATGAATTTAGAATTCTCTATAATTATAGTGGGGATATCCAGACAATTTTAACCTATTCTCAATCCCAACTGATTCAAGATTTTCAACTCGTGCGTAAATTATTGGGTAAAGAAATAGGATTAAAATTTAGTCAAGCGTTACATAGAAGTCAACAAAAAGTTCATGCTCGGTTTTTAAGAGCGGTTGCCAATTCATTCCAAAATCCAACCATGTTAGGATTATTTAAGCCGCGTAAAAAGCCTAATTCCGAACATCCTAAATCATCAGGAAAAAATTCAGAGCAGCCAGAATCAAAATTTATTGCTAATTCTAATCAGGAGAATAAATCGATGATCATTACGGTGTTTAATAATAAAGGTGGAGTGGGTAAAACCACGATGACGATTAATTTAGGAGCCGCCTTAAATCATTTAGGTTATAACGTGCTTTTGATTGATATAGATGCTCAAGCTAACTTAACAACAGGTTTAGGAATTGACCCCTTAGAAGATATTGAAAATCAAGGAAAAAAAGATATTACCCATTTATTAATTGATCCAAGAGTTAAACTAGAAGATATAGTGATTGAAAAACAATGGGGAAATCTGAAGTTACATTTAGTTCCGTCTCATATTCGATTAGGTCATATGGAAGCGGATTTGGTTAGAATTGTTGATATTGATAGAGTTTTAGCCAAGAAACTCAGAAATCATCATTATGATTTTGTTTTAATTGATCCGCCTCCGTCTTTTAGTAAAGTGAATGGGATTTCCTTGATGGCTTCTTCAGGTATTTTAATCCCCACACAATTATCTCCTTATCCCGTCAGAGCCTTAGAATATGTGATTGAACAAGCTCGTAAAATCGGAGAATATGAAGAGGAAGCGTTACCGATTTTAGGAATTGTTGTGAGTATGTATGATCAACGTTCCTCCAGTTTTAATCTGTCGATGAGAAGTCGTATTTTTGAAATATTAGATAAAGTGGGAGAACAAGATAATATTGAGTTATTCCCTGAACATACTTGGGTTCCTCGGCTGAATATTGTTTCTAACTGTCCCGATAAAGGATATCCAATTTTTTCCTCTGAATTTGATAATCAATTGACTTTTCAAGAAAAGGAAGCCGCCCAAAAAGCCAGTGAACGTTATCTGGAATTAGCTCAACACTTAGTTAAAGTTTCTAAAATAGGGAGTTAAAATCGATGAGTTTATCAGATCGTCGGGTTCAAATTGGTTCTTATTTAGGAATTAAACCCATTACTCATGGTCAAATTCATACGTTTCAAATTGCTATACCCAATGCAGAAACGATAGAAATTTTACCAGAAAGACGAGAAATTTTAGCACAAACACTCAAGGAACATCAAAGTAATTTAGCGTCTTTAGTGGTGCGCCGAATTGAAGCTGATGATGATGAAAAAGAATATGAAATTGTTTATGGTGCAGATTGGTGTATCGTCGCTAAAGAATTAGAAATTGAGTGTCTTTGGGTTTGGGTTTTTGATTTGACAGATGAACAAGCAATTACCATGAAAACTGAATTGGAACAATTGCTTGGCGGTGGTTCTATTCCACCTATAACGTCTGAAGCAACCAGACAAGAACACCCCCCTTTAGAATTACAATTAAAACAACAAATGCGGGAATTGATGAAAGATATTAACACTAAATTTCAAGCATTATCTCAAACGATATCTTCTGAAAATACACAGATTAATCATCGATTACAACAGCTTGAAAATACTGTTAATAATTTAACGGATAATCTTGCTAAACTCATAACAAAGTTAAAATATGATGCTATGACTTTAGTTGAAGTCAAAGAAATTGCGAAACAACGAAATATAAAAGGACGCTCAAAGATGAATAAAAATCAACTAATAATTGCTATTCTATCTCAAGATTAATTTTCATAAAAAGTAGTGAGTCCTTCAGGACTCAAATATAGAGAGTCCTAAAGGACTTACTACGGGTTATTTGGGTTGGTCTGGGGTAAATATCATTACTCCAGATCCTTGATTTGTTTTATAGTTGATTTGTAGTTTGCCTTCGGGATTAATCTGAAAAGTTTGACTTTTTTCTAAAGCTGAGAAAAATTGATCTTCTTGCTTCATAATTTCTTCAGGACAAGCCATTTGAGTTCTCCCGGCTACACCAAATTTTAATTGCTCATCCTTCAGGGTGTAGGATGCAAAATAACGGTTACAACTCGATGAACCACTAATTTGATTGTTTTCAAATTGTAGGGTGATTTCCGTTTCATCTAGGGGCGTTTGGGTGGATTTTTCATTGCCCCAGGATATTAATTTCCAGGAGGTTCCACTGAGAGCATCAGAAGCCATAGAGGGGTTAATCATAGACAGAATGGATAGACTAGCAACGGATAGGGATAGGAGTAGGTTTTTCATGGGAGTTGTTTTATTTTTTGATTATCCAAAATGGTAATTGTTGAGTTAATTGTAAACGAATATTGTCAATTCCGTTTTTA
The DNA here is from genome assembly GCA_036703685.1 of Candidatus Obscuribacterales bacterium. GTDB lineage: Bacteria > Cyanobacteriota > Cyanobacteriia > Cyanobacteriales > Microcoleaceae > Planktothrix. The sequence goes on along the minus strand of DATNRE010000214.1, from coordinate 9,527 downwards.
GCAAAAACATAGGTTTTATCTTGCCAAAGGGGAATATAAGGCACATCTTCGGCGAGGAGTTCTTGAATTTCCTGAAAGATTAATTTCCGAGTTTCTGGGTTTTGTTCTTGTCGCTGTTGGGCAATTAATTGATTCATGCGATCGCTATAATAAAAAGACCCCTGGTATTGACTAGCACCCTTGACACATCCAGTTTCAACCGAACCTTGACTACATTCTAAAAAGGGTTGAATATAGTTATCGGCATCGAGAAAATCCGCATACCAATCTAACACAAAAGTCGGATAAATTCCCTGATCTAAATATTTAAAGGCTGTGGTTGATTCTACACTATTCAGTTGCAGGTCAAGTAACCCGCCTAAATCTCGATCTGCTAAGGCTTTTAAGGTTAAGCCTAAAAACCCTTTATTCGATGAATTAGAGGCATACCAAAGCTCAACGGTTGCCGGGTTATCTGGGGTATATCCAGCCTGGGTTAACAGTTGTTTGGCTTTTTCAATATTCCCATCACCATATTTTAAATAAAAGGTAGGTTTATAATCACTAAAGGTTGTAGGAATTAAACTAAATAGTTTTTCTCCTTGATTTTGTAATACCCGTTCATTAATAATAGAACGATTGATTAAAGCGGCGAGGGCTTTTCTAACTTCTATCCGGTTCAAAGGTTCAGATTTAACATTAATCACCAGATAGTTAATAGTATTTCCATTGGCAGAAATTATTTGCCACTTCCCAGCTTCTGCTCCTTGTTGTAAACTGGAAATTTGATCGGGATTTAATGATAAATAAGCCAGATCAACCGCACCACTTCTAAAAGCATTAAATAAATTAGAGGAACTGGAAAAACGTTGAATATCAATACCTGTATTGGCGGGTTTTTCCCCCCAATAGTTATCAAAAGCATCTAAGCGAATTACATCTATCCCTAAAGATTTTAATTGATAAGGCCCGGTTCCAACAAATTCATTGGGTTTAAATTTTCCTTCTCCAATTTCATAAAATTGGGGAGAAACTGCCGTAATTCCTGAAAATGCTAGGAGGGAAGGAAAGGCGGCAAAGGGTTTTTTTAGTTTAAGGGTTAATTCATAGTCTCCGGTTGCTTGCACCGTATCAATAGTATCTGCTAATAAGGAGGAAGGAGACCCAGCATTTTGAATAAATCTTTTAATAGAAAACTCCATGGCTGCGGCATTAAAAGGAGTTTGATCATGAAACAAAACCCCCTGTCTTAACGGAATAGTATAGGTTAATCCATCGGAACTTAGGGTGGGTAAAGCGGTGGCTAATTTGGGGATCAGTTTATTTGTTCCTAGCTCATAATCGTAGAGGCGATCGCCTAAATTATATAGGATATTTCCTGAAATTAATTCATAGGCATCGGCTGGATCAAGGGTGCGGAGTTTTAAGGTTGTTCCTATGGCAATTCGGTCATTATTTGGGGAAGATGTGATTTTTGAGTTGGGAGTACAACTAATCAAAATTATAGAACAAACACAGAATAAAGTAATCCATTGGGCTAAAAATTTTCGGGAGAATGGATGCAGATTTTTTAATCGATTTGATAGGGTTTTTAATTGGTTTACCATCGGTTAAAAATATTGGGGATGAGTCTAATTTTTTGATCATACCATTTTACGGCATCATACGCTATATGAACCCAACTTTTATAATACAATAACTACCTAGGTTGTCTTTTGAGTCTGAATTTTGGATACAACATCAGATAGGATTAATATATTTTTATTGGATTACTAATTAGCTTTCTGAATCCAAACTTTTATCTTTTTCTTGTTCTTCTTCAACAATCACCATTCCCGGTTCAAGGGAGATATCGGCAGGAGGAATTACTAAAGTATCACCCACTTTTAAACCCGATTTAATTTCAACTTTAATTAAATCTTTTAATCCTAGGGTGACAGGTTGTTTCTGGACTTGATTATTAGCATCTAATTTCCAGACAAAAGATGATTTTCCTTCGGATTGAATCAATTCTGTATTAATCGCAATTACATCTTTTTCCTGTTCCAAAATAATCTCAACACTTACCTGACCCCCTGGAATTAATACCCGGGTTGGTTGATCTAATCTGACCGTAGCAGGAACGGTTACTTGACCGGATGAACTACTAGATTGACTACTATTACTTTCAGATATAGCTTGTCGATTCACCCTTTCTACTCGTCCTAGAAAGGGTTGGGAATTAGGGCCAATAATTGTAATTCGGGCGGCTTGATTCGGTTCAACTTGAGCCGCATTCAGGGTCGATAATTGAAGTTGAACTAATTCTTGATTCGGATCTCCAATCGTAATTAAATCATTTTCTATGTTAATTCCATCCCCGGGTTTAACATTAATATTTAGTACCACCCCATCCAAAGGGGAAGTGACAAGATTATTCTGTAAATTTGATTCTTCTTCTTTATATATTACTTTGAGTCGCTGAAGTTCACTTAAACTTTGTTGCAGATCGGACTGAGCTTGTTGTAGGGTAGCTTCAGCCTCTAAGATAGGACTGCTGGGGAGTTCGATATCTAAAAATTCATTTTGATAGGTTTCTAATTCAAAGATATCATTTTTTAAGGTTAATTTTTCATCTCTTAAATTTGCTTCTTTCTGTCGAATAGTTGATTTTTCATCATCTAAGTCTGTCTCCGCTATAAACCCCCGTTCTAAAAGCAAATTAGATTTATTTAAGTCTACTTCTAAAGTATTTATTTCTTCTTGAATCTCAATTAATTTTTCTTTTTGGCGTTCTATTTTTGCTTGAGCTTGTTTAATTTTTATTCTTTGCTCATTTTGTTTAGATTTAACTTGCTGTTGATACTTTTCTGACTCATTTTTATAATTAATTTCGGCAATTTTTAATTGAGTTTTTGCTTCCTCTACTATTTGACGATTGCGTTCTATTTCAAGTTCTTGCTTCTGAATCTCTAATTGTTTTTGCCGTAAGGAATTTTCCCCGGCGGTAGACCTCAACCGAATTAAATTTTGACCCTTAGTAATCGGATCACCGACTTGAACAAAAATCTGATCTACTGCACTCTCGGCAGGGGATTTAATCGTTCGTTGCCCCCCTAATTGAACGGTTCCTCCTTCACTAATTTTGTTTTCAACCGTTCCTAATTCGACTTTCTGTAACCCAGCCGCGACCGCTTCTGTATCGTTTTTTTGTAATTTGTAATACAGAGCCACACCTGCTAAACTAACTCCCATAAATAGAGTCATGACCATCAGCCATTTAACTCCACGTTGATAGGCTCTTTTTGCTTGGTAATCTAGGGTTGACACGGATTTCTCGTCTCCTGCTTTGAATTGCAACCAGGGGAATTGCTATTATATCCTAAAAAGCTAACTCGGTTTGTTTTAAGTGGACAATTAACTGTTAATTTTTATTATATACCATAAAGATTTATATAGTTTAAACAAATGATCACAACATGAGAAAAAACCGAGTTTTAGGTGTGTATAATCAGATTATGAGCTAAAGCCATGCCACCAAACTAGTTAATTTTAAAAGCCACTTAATATTAACAACTTAGAGAATATAATGGAGAAATCAAGATGTGTACATCTGTCAAATCTCAGCTTACAGTTCTCGCTGTTGATGATAGCATTCCTGTGCAAAGAATGATTAAACGAATCTTAGAAAAACATTATCAGGTCATGTTCGCCAATGATACAACACAAGCCTTAGACGCACTCCATAAGTATTCGATTGATTTAATGCTTCTGGATATCTCCATGCCAGGAATGGATGGTTTAGAGTTGTGTCGAGTTTTGCGGGGATTACCTTATTTTAATCACCTCCCGATTGTAATGCTTACCTCCCGAAATGGGGCTCGGGATGAGATGGAGGGTCGCTTATCCGGGGCAACGGAATATTTAACCAAACCTTTTTCTGAAGAAGAATTGCTGCATACAATTGAAAAAATTCTGCATCAGACAGTGAGTCTAATGTCTGAATTCTAATGGATTTTGGGAATATTTAGATTAGTGACCATAACACTCGAGAATCGGAAAACCCCAAGAAACGATATAATTTCTTTAGGTTTTCCGATGCACTTTTAACGATGACAAGTATAATTCCACAGGGTGAGGAGCATCAAGTAGATCTGCATCAGATCGTCGATAATTTGCCGGGAGTGATTTATCAATTATTGCTACACCCTGATGGTTCTCAAGAGTATTTATATATTAGTCCCAGTTGCCGAAGAATTTACGAGCGAGAACCCAATGAAATTCAGCATAATTCTGCTTTAATGTGGGGATGGATAAATGATGGGGAACAACAGGTTTTTACTCAATCCCTTTTAACCTGCGCTCAAAAATCAATTCCTTGGCAACGACAATGGCAATATCAAACTCCCGGGGGAAAAATTAAGTCTTTATCGGCGATCGCCCAAGCTTATTCTCAACCCAATGGCGATCTAATTTTTGATGGATTAATTTTAGAAATTCCACCCCCAACCCTTGATCATTGTTGTCCCTGGCATCCTCAAACCTGCGAAATTGAAACTATTACAACCCATGAAATTGAACAGGTTTTAACCTGGTTTGATCCCTCAGACCATTTAATAGAACCGGAAAAAACTGAAGCAGTTGTAGAAAAACAAGAGGAATTTTTAAGAAATATTTATAACGGGGTAGAACAAGTTATTTTTGTAGTAGCAGTTCTGAATGAAAAGGACTTTCTATGTTTAGGTTGGAATCCCAAAGCTGAACAAATTATCGGGAAGAAATCTACCGAAGTGTATGGAAAAAGTTTAACAGAAATTTTCGGTTCTGTGGAAGGGGAAAAAATGCTCCAACATTGTCGAGACTGTGTTCAAGCAAAAACCTCCATTGAATATGAAGAAAAAATTGGGTTTCAAGAAACACAAACCTTTTCTTTAACTACCCTTAACCCCATTTTAGATGCCCAAGGAAAAACCTATAGAATTATCGGGACTTCCTTGGATATTACCGCCAGAAAACAAGCAGAAATAGCGTTACAAGAGTCCCAAATCCGCTTCCAACAATTAGCAGAAAATGTCCCCGGAGTCACCTATCAATATCATCAATATAATCATCAAGGACAGGGCTGTTTTACCTATTTAAGTCCCAAATGTTTAGAATTAACAGAAATTAGACCCGAAGTTATTTTAAAAAATGCTGATTTCTTGTGGAAACTGATTCATCCTGATGATCTGAATGCCTTTGTCGATTCCATGGCCCAAGCCGTAGATACCGGAAAACCTTGGCAACATCAATATCGTTTAATTACTCCTTCCGGTAATATTAAATGGATTCAAGCCGGAGGAAGTTTAGGCAAACAACCGGATGGATCAATTGTTTGGGATGGGTTGCTTTTAGATATTAGCGATCGCAAACAAACTGAAGCAGCTTGGCAAAGTTCAGAACAACAATTGCGGGAATTAGCCGAACGAGAAAAGATGCAAAATTGCATCGGTAATTTGATTAGAAATTCCCTAGATTGGAATACAATTTTAGAAACAACCGTACAGGAAATTCGCCAATTATTAGCCCTTGATCGCTGTTATTTTGTTAGATATAATTTAGAATTAAATCCCCCAGAATGGGAAATTATCAAAGAATCCAAAGCCCCGAATTTAGCCAGTATTTGCGAAATGTATCCCGGGGATGCGTTACACCCGATTAGTGAAAGGGTTTTACAAGGAAAAATGATCCAAATTGATCAAGTCATAACCTGTGAGATTTCATCAGTTCGGAATTTTTTCATGGTTTTAGAATTAGAATCGGTTTTAATTTTTCCGTTAAAAATTCAATCGGGTGATATTGGCGCTTTAGTATTAGCCCATTGTCAGGAGCCTCGACCTTGGAAACCCCAGGAAGTAGAACTTTTGCGCTCTGTTACTAATCAGTTAGAAATTGCTATTAATCAAGCCAAACTCTATACACAATCTCAAGAATCTGCCAGAATTGCCACGGCTAAAACTCAAGAGTTAGAACATACCGTCTCTAAATTGCAACAAGCACAGATGAAATTAGTTCATTCGGAAAAAATGTCAAGTTTAGGACAAATGGTGGCTGGAATTGCCCACGAAATCAATAACCCAGTTAGTTTTATTTTTGGCAATCTCACCTATGCGAAAGAATATCTGGATGATTTATTTTCCCTGATTAAACTCTATCAAAAACATTATCCCCATCCTCACCCAGAAATAGAAGAAAAATTAGAAGCCATCGAACTCGATTTTATTGCTGAAGATTTCCCCCAGTTATTAAATTCCATGAAAACCGGAGCGGAGCGGATTAGAGATATTGTTAAATCCCTGAGAATTTTCTCCCGTTTAGATGAATCAGAACTGAAAAGTATTGATTTACATGAGAACTTAGATAGTACCTTAATGTTATTAGAAAGTCGCTTAAAAGAACAACCCCATCATCCCCCGATTCAAGTGATTAAACAATATGGAAACTTACCCCAGGTTGAATGTTATGCGGGGGAACTCAATCAAGTTTTTATGAATTTATTAGCCAATGCTATTGACGCGGTGGAACAACGGAATAAACAACGATTATTACCCGAAATTATTGCCGATCCGGGGATGATTTGGATTACAACCTCCCTAACCGATTCCCAACAAGTACAAATCAGAGTGGCTGATAATGGAATTGGAATGTCCTCGGAAGTTTTATCCAAAATTTTTGACCCTTTTTTCACAACTAAAGATGTCGGTTTAGGAACAGGTTTAGGAATGTCTACCAGTTATAAAATTATTGTTGAAACCCATAAAGGTCAATTATCCTGCATTTCAGAAATTGGGTTAGGGACAGAATGTGTCATTGAAATTCCCAAAAAACAGCCCCTAGCAACCCCGTAGTAAGCCCTTCAGGGCTTTCTTTATTTCTCTAATTTTTGGAATTAACAATGAGTCCTGAAGGACTCACTACGCCATTCTAAAGAATGAGTCCTTCAGGACTCACTACGCCATACTGAACTTTTCTATCCTTTTTTATCCTAACTGCCACTACATAGGTTTTATTCAGTCATAGAGAAGGTTTCAGAACTCCTGAACTTATCCCTATCGACAGTTTAACGGATATCGAACACACTTGAACTATAGATAGATGATATAGGGTTTCCCAAAGAGGTAAGACCATGATTAGAACTATTTTAGTTGTTGAAGATAATCTGGTTAACTGGAAAGTCTTTGAACGGATTTTAACCAGACGGGGTGGGTTAATGGCAAAACATACCGAAGATGTGGAAACCGTAATGGAAATGGCGGCTAACAAACAAGCGGATCTGATCTTAATGGATGTGTCTTTAACCAATAGTTATTATGAGGGAAAAGCCGTTGATGGGATTGAAATTACCCAAATGTTAAAAGCGAACCCCGCCACCGCCCAACTTCCAGTTATTTTAGTTACTGCCCATGCGACCACAGGCGATCGGGAAAACTTTTTAGCGCGGAGTGGAGCCGATGGTTATATTCCTAAACCCGTCGTTGATCATAAGGATTTTGTGGCACAAATTAAATCCAAATTACCCGCAGATGAATAAAAAAACCTTGATATTATAGACTTAAACTGGGTCAAAAATTATGATTCTACCAGAGTGCATTATCCTACAACAAGAAGCTGCTAACCCCGCAACTTCCTGTGAGCGTTTAGTTCAACTGAGTCAAAGAAGTACGGAATTATCCCGACTGGTTGCTAATAATTCTAACGCCCCTTCCGAGGTATTAAAAACCTTGGGAATGAGTGCGGATTTAACAACTCGCCATCTGGTCGCCACCAACCGAAATACCCCAAAAGAAACCTTAATCGAGTTACTCAATGAGTTTCCTAAACCTGTTTTGAGTAATCCTCAATTTCGGGTTTTATGTTTGAATTATCCCCAACTCCTCCATCAAATTCCGATTGCGACTCTGCGGCTCTTAGTTCAGTTTAATACAGCCCCAGAAAGTTTTCTGTACTGGGCCGAAAACCATTCTGAACCTGATGTTTTAGCGGGGCTTGATTTTTCTGCCAATCCTGGACTTTCCAGTTAGAAATAACATAAGATGGCATAGCCAGCTTTTGATGATCTTGCGAATTTTTTGTCAAAAACTCGGTCTTTAAATTATAGGGTGTATCCGTGGTGCGATCGCACCAAAAAATAGCTTTAGCAAAACTTCCTTAACAATAAACTCCACCACATTAATACTAACAGAATTTCCTAATTGATCATAAGCCTTGTCATCATTATAATGTAGACAAAAATGGTCAGGAAAACCTTGTAAGCGAGCCGCTTCACGGGGAGTAATCCGACGAACACGATGATTATGATAAACACCCAATTTATTCGCATCACTCGCTACTAAGGTCACAGCAATAGATTCAGGATCTAAGAATTTATATACCTCAAAAGAAAAATTGCCACTCACGGGTTTATATTGGTGATTAATAATTTTAAGATATTTTTTATTGACTAATGACTGAAGAAGATCATCTAAATTAGGAGAATTAAAAAATGTAGCTATTTGATCTTTAGTTAAAAGTTTCCCATCTTGTTCATCTCCAAACTCTTTATTTCGTCTTTTCAAAATAAAAAGATTCATTAACTCAATTTCTTGGGGACTACATTCTCCTTTTAAACCCAATTCCCAAGAGTGTATGGAGTTTCCCCCGCGATAATCAATTAATCTTTTTCCGTGTAGCCTTTTTAAATCACCTTTTAAATAGTTATTTAAGCGTTCAATAAAAATAGGAGAACAATCATATTTGGGATCGGGATTATCTTCTAAAATTGTTTTAACACAGGAAAATTGATGTTGGTGAAATAGAGAAAGTTGCTGCATATAAGAATGAGAATCCTGTGGCCCTGTATCAGAGATAATATTAAATTTTGGAGATTCTCCTAAGACGGCAATTATGTAAGCTCTTAATCGATTTTGAGGTAAACCAAAATTGCAGCTATTTAATAAAAATATTTGAAAACTATAGCCTCTTTTTTTTATTTCATATTCTATCGTTTGAATGGTTTTACCTTGATCATTAGTCTGAATTCCTCGTACATTCTCTAATATTAAAATTTGAGGTTTATTTGTATCTATTAATCTCATAATTTCAAAAAATAATGTTCCTCTTGTATCTCCAAAGCCTTCTTTTTTACCTGCATAAGAAAATGATTGACAGGGGAATCCCGCTAGTAAAACATCATGTTCTGGTACTTTCTCGATTGTCCTAATATCACCTAAAGCATTGTCTTTAAAGTTGGCTTGATAAACCCATCTGGAATCTTGATTAATCTCGCTACTCAGTAAACATTGAGGTTGAAATCCTAACGCGAAAGCTGCTTTTTCAAAAGCAAGTCTAATTCCCCCTATTCCGGCAAATAAATCAATGAATTTAATCGTTGTCATTGTAATATTATGAATTTTCTCTAATAAACTTGGCTAATAGTTGAATTTCTTCCTTTGAGAAAGCTACGGTACAATCACTATAACTGCAAATTGTACTAACTGCATTTTCTCTAATGTTAATATTACCTGCTCCATCTATAACATGACAAATAAAAT
>DATNRE010000213.1:0-2947 GCA_036703685.1 Candidatus Obscuribacterales bacterium | reverse complement strand
AAACAAGCCGCTATTAACGCAAAAGAGGCTGATCTATTAAAGGATTATATCTGCTCTCGGATTGCTTTAATTCGAGATATGGCAGAAGCCCGTCTATCTTGATATGCTTAGGCTTCACCCCCATCTGTGCCATATTTTCCGACTCTTTGGAGGTATAACTATGGGGAAATTTTTCTCAAAAAGCTGCATAGAAAATTCTCAGATTGAGGTAAGCTTAAAGCGTTTAAGGTCGCTCCTTGAGAGTTAATGACCTCAACCCCTTTATGGTTTGTCAACTTGCCTAACTCATACACGAGTAATATAAAACTATGCACAAATACGGTTCTTTGCTAGTAGCAACCCTACTGTTAGTTGCGCCCCTAACAGCCTGTGAATCATCGAATACTACTGGCACTAGCACGTCTTCATCAGGAGGAACTTCAACCAATAGTCGCCTTAATATTGTCAAGCAAAGGGGAAAGCTTATCTGTGGAGTTGATGGCAAAATCCCGGGATTCAGCTTTGTAGACGAAAGTGGTCAATATTCCGGCCTGGATGTGGATATCTGTAAAGCAGTCGCCGCAGCCGTTTTTGGTGATGCCAATGCCGTTGAATATCGCAATTTGGATTCTACCGAACGATTTGAAGCTTTAAAATCGGGGGAGGTCGATATACTCTCCCGAAATACCACCTGGACGATTAGCCGCGATACCTCCGTTGGCCTGGAATTCGCCCCGACTACATTTTTCGACGGTCAAGGGATGATGGTTCGTCAAGATAGTGGGATTACTAAATTAGAAGATTTAGAGGGCAAAGCCGTTTGTGTAGAGGCAGGAACAACTACTGAACTTAACCTAACCGATGCTCTGCGCCAAAGAAATATCAAGGCGGAAACCGTTACTTTTCAGCAGGCTGACCCGGCCTATGCGGCTTACGCAGAGGGTCGATGTCAAGGGATGACCTCGGACAAGTCCCAATTAGTTGCTCGTCGCAGTACCCTCCCCAATCCCGACGAGCATACTCTTTTGGATGTTACGATGTCGAAAGAACCCCTGGGCCCGGTAACAGTTAATAATGATTCCGCTTGGTTTGATGTGGTGAAATGGACAACTTATGCTTTGATTGAGGCGGAAGAATTAGGGATTAATCAAGGGAATGTGGATCAACTCAAAACCAGTGAGAACCCCAATATTAAAAGATTTTTAGGAACAGAAGGCGACCTGGGTAAAGGCGCTGGATTAAGTAATGATTTTGCGGCTAATGCGGTTAAAGCTGTTGGTAATTATGGTGAAGTTTACGAACGTAACCTAGGTCAAGGTTCACAATTTAAACTGCCCCGGGGACAAAATGCTCTGTGGACAAATGGGGGTTTGATGTATTCTCCACCTTTACGCTAAAGTCAGTTATCAGTCATTAGTTATCAGTTATCAGTTTAAGAGTCAAGAAGTAGTTAGAGCGCGAGACGTACCATGGTAAGTCTCCATATTGATAAATGATATTATGACTAATAGAGATCAAAAAATTCCCCTTTGGCGAGATGAACGATTTTGGCGAATTGCTTTGCAGGTTTTAGTGATTGTAATTCTGGTTAGTGTATTTGCTCTTTTGGGAGGAAACCTAAATCGCAGTCTCAGACAAACTGGAAGTAGTTTTGGCTTTAGTTTTTTAGGAACGTCGGCGGGATTTAATATTCTGGATAGTTTAATTCCCTATACTCCTACCGATCCTTATATTCGGGTTTTATTTGCCGGATTATTAAATTCTCTGCGGGTGATGTTTTTTGGGATTATTCTGACAACTTTATTGGGAATTACTGTTGGTATTGCCCGTTTTTCTGATAATTGGCTTTTGCGTCAGTTATCGTTTATTTATGTGGAAATTGTTCGGAATACTCCTCTATTATTACAGCTTATTTTTTGGTATGGGGTTTTTGTGCAGCTTCCTCAGATCAAAGAAAGTTTTAGTTTGTTTAATGCAGTTTTCTTTTCTAAGCAAGGGATTTTTATGCCTTGGCCGTCAGGAATACAAGGAATTATTGGATTTGGGGCTTTATTAATTTGTGCGATCACTGCCTTCATTATATCAAAAAAACGCATCAAAGTGATGATTGAAAGGGGAGAATCGGGAAAACCTCAATTGATCACTTTGGGAATTATTGGTATTATTGCTTTATTAATATTAACGATTGGATTAAATTGGCAAACTCCCCTATTTAATCCCACAACCAATAATATAGAAGGAGGATTACGACTGACAATTGAATTTACAACCCTTTTAGTCAGTTTAGTCGTTTATACGGCGGCCTATATCGCCGAAATTGTGCGGGCGGGAATTCAATCTGTGCCCAAAGGTCAATGGGAAGCGGCGCGATCTTTGGGTTTACAATCGGGTTTAGTCATGCAGTTAGTGGTATTTCCTCAAGCCCTGCGGGTGATTATTCCTCCTTTAAATAGTCAATATTTAAACCTAGCAAAAAACTCCAGTTTGGCGATCGCCGTTGCCTATGCGGATATCTATAATGTGGCGACAACCACCTTTAATCAAACCGGACGCGCCATTGAAGTTATGTTGATTATTATGGGAACCTATCTAACAATTAATTTATTAATTTCTTTAGGAATGAACCAATTAAACCGCAGTGTTCAGTTAAGAGAAAGATGAATTAAGGCTAAAGAAAATCATCTTCAATTTTTCTCCGAATACAAGACTGATGCAGAATAGTTTTCATATGATCAACTACAATATTAGTTTGTTCTACCATGGCTAAATGCCCACAATTATCAATTTCAATCACATTATTATCCCCCTGACGAAATAGCCAATGAAAGCTGGCTAAATGGCGAACATATTGGGGCTCCATAATTAAATCCTGACATCCCGCCAGAAAATAAACGGGTTGGCTAAGTCGGGAAACCACCTGGGGTAAACGATGGACTTCCGCTTCCGTGGTGGAATCTAATAACGCCCC
>DATNRE010000212.1:0-7910 GCA_036703685.1 Candidatus Obscuribacterales bacterium | reverse complement strand
AACTTTAATGGGGGTAGTTTTACTTATACGGTTACGGATAATCAAGGTTTAATTTCCCCAAGTCCTGCCGTTGTTAACTTAATTTCGCCTGCGGTGAATCAACCTCCCGTAGCGAATAACCTGAATGTTTCTGTCACCCCCAATACCACTGTACCCGTGAGCTTATCGGGAAGTGATCCCGATGGCACAGTTGCCAGCTTTACGATCACTGAACTTCCCGACCCAGCCGATGGAGTGCTACTCCTCGATGGTCAACCTGTAACCGCGAATCAGGTTTTAACCCCCGAAGAAGCGACTCGTCTACAATTTCAATCTACGGGTAGTTTTAATGGCAGTGGCTTTAGTTACACAGTCACAGACAATCAAGGCTTAACTTCTACCGGAGCCGGAACCATTGGCTTGATTGAACCTCCGATCAATCAACCTCCGATTCCCAATAACTTAAATACTCTAGTTGTTCCGAATAGTACCGTAAATATACCAAGTCTATCGGGAACAGATGCCGATGGAACCATAGCAAATTATACGATTACCGCTTTACCCGATCCGGCGGATGGGGTGTTATTACTGAATGAAAACCCCGTCACCCTGAATCAAACGGTTACACCCGAACAGGCTGCTCAACTGCAATTTCAAGCCACAGGTAACTTTGACGGCGGGGGCTTTAGTTACACCGCGACAGATAATCAAGGGACAGTTTCGGCGCAGGTGGCAATAGTAGATCTAGTCCTGGTGGATGTTAACCAACCCCCTACCGCCAATAACCTGAACGTTCCCTTCCTGCCCAATAGTACCTCCTTCATTCCCCCACTATCGGGGAACGATCCTGATGGTACGATCGCTAATTTTACGATCACTCAACTGCCCGATCCGGCCGATGGTGTGCTGCTGTTGAATGGAAAACCAGTCGAACTGAATCAAATCCTCACCCCTGAAGAAGCAACGCAACTGCAATTTCAATCGACGGGTACTTCAAACGAGGTTGTTTTTGCCTACAAAACCATTGATAACGAAGGCTTAACTTCTCCGACAGCCGCTACGGTGTCTTTAGTTCCCCTGGATGTGAATTTGCCACCCGTTGCCAACGATTTTGATCTGTCCGTACAACCCGATAGTATTGTTGATTTGCCTCCTCTCTCGGGAACAGATGCCGATGGTACGATCACTAGTTTTACGATAACTGAACTACCAGATCCGGCCGACGGCATACTGCTCCTCAATGGTCAACCTGTAACAGCCAATCAGGTTTTGACCCCAGAAGAAGCGGCTCAACTACAGTTTCAATCTACGGGTAACTTCGATGGCGGTAGCTTTAGTTTCACTGTCACGGATGATCAAGGCGCGACATCAACTGGGACTACCGTAAACTTAAACTTTGAACCCAAGCCGAATCAGCCCCCCGTGGCCACGAGCAAGACTCTGGAAGCCACCGCCAATACCCCAATTACCTTTAATATTCTGGATCAAACTACTGACACCGATGGCACACTCAATCTGGCTACGGTTGATCTTGATCCGAATACTCCAGGCCAACAAAAAACACTCACCCTGGAGAATGAAGGGACATTTGAAGTTGATGATCAGGGTAATATTACCTTTACCCCCGTTCCTGGGTTTGCGGGAGTTGCGACCCTCACTTATACCGTGGAAGATGATCAAGGCAATGTTTCTAATCCAGCCCAAGTTGAGATTACCCTTCCAAATCAACCCCCCGTTGCTGAAAATGTCACCCTTGAGGGAGTTGTTAATAATTCTGGTGCGGTAGAATTACCCGATTTATCGGTAACGGATTTGACGGGAACCGTTGTTAGCTATGACCTCACCAACTTGCCAACGGCGGCAGAAGGAACATTATTCCTCGGTGAAACCCCGATTACCGATCCCAGTCAAGCACAAGAACTTACCCCCGAACAAGTCCAAACCCTAACCTTCACCCCCAATCCTAACTTTACGGGTTCCTTTGTTCTAAATTATCAAGCAACTGATAGTTTTGGTGCAACTTCCAATGTGGCAACCCTGACCATTTCCGTCGTTGCTGCACCATCGGTAACACCCAGTCCTACCCCGGAACCCATACCTAGTCCCGTTCCGACTCCCACCCCGGAACCGATACCCAGTCCCACCCCCGAACCCACTCCTAATCCTACCCCCGAACCCACTCCCGCTCCCACCTCAACACCTTTACCTGCACCCAATCAGGAGTGTAGTATTTGCCCCCCGGCGCCTCAAGTCCTAGAAGTGGTGTTTCCTGAACCCCCCGTACTGGGTTTAATTTCCCCTAACCTTACTTCTGATATCTTGAATCGCACAGAGGATGACGATACTTTAACGGGAACGGTTCTGGATCAAAGTATCTTTGCCTTTGGTGGAGATGATTGGATTACCGCCTTTACAGGGAATGACAATATCTATGGGGGCGAGGGGAATGACACCATTGATGCCTCATCGGGTAATGATTGGGCTGAAGGTGGACTCGGTAGCGATTTCCTTCGAGGGAGTTATGGCAACGATACCCTACAAGGTCAAGAGGGAAATGATACCCTCCTAGCTGGAATTGATGATCCTGCACTTCCCCAGGACTTAGAAGGACGGGATTTACTCTCAGGGGGCACCGGAGATGATTTTCTCTCGGGTAACGAAAACAACGATACCTTGATGGGGGGAGATGGCAACGATATTGGATATGGCGGTCAGGATGATGACCTGATATTTGGAGACCACGGTAGCGATACCCTCTATGGCGACCACGGTAATGATACCTTGATTGGCAGTCCCAGTGATGGTTCGGCGATCGCAGCCCAGGAACAGGACGTCCTCTGTGGTTATACCGGAGAGGATTTACTCCACGGAGGCATCGGCAACGATACGGTGTACGGTGGTACGGGTAATGATTTTATCTTTGGCGGTCAAGGAGACGACCTACTGCGAGGGGAGTTAGGAGCCGATACCCTTTATGGGGATGAAGGCAATGACACCCTCTATGGTGACAACCTGAATATCAACGGTGAAACCGATCCTCTGAGTAACGAAGGAGATGGCCCCGATCTACTCTGGGGCGGAGCCGGAGATGATGTCATTTATGGGAACCGCAACAACGATACCCTGATGGGGGGTGAGGGTAGTGATACGGTTTATGGGGGTGAACAGGATGATGTCCTCTATGGAGATGCCGGAAACGATCTCCTCTATGGTGACCAAGGCACGGATATCCTCTGCGGTGGCGATGGGGATGACACAATTTATGGGGGTGTCGGAGGTAAAAATATACCGGGGAGTAGTTCCGACCGAGATCAACTCAGTGGCGGTGGGGGCAATGACCTGCTCTTAGCCAATGAGGGAGAAAATCTACTCTGTGGTGGTGATGGCAATGATACCCTTTACAGTGGACAACAGAACGATACCTTGAACGGCGGGGCTGGGGATGATTGGTTGTTTGGAGATCTCGGTGATGATCTGATCACCGGAGGTACGGGTAAAGATCGTTTTGTGATCGCTGCTGATACCGGGTTTGACCAGATCACGGATTTCCAAGTCGGAGAAGATTTCTTAGTCTTGGCGAATGGTCTCACACTAAACCAACTGACTATTATTCAAGAGGGAACTTCCACCTTAATTAATCTGGGAGATCAGCCCCTAGTCCGTCTGGCGGGTGTACAGGCTAATTTAATTACTTCTAATAGCTTTGAGGTCTTAGGTTAAGCTAGATCCGTAGCGTCTTATAGCCCGTACTATTTGTGACTCGATCTCCTGATTCCCACAAGTTAATTTTTTCCTACCTGTTTGCGTCTATAACCGGTCTACTCGTCTTGTTATGGACGCTCAGGGGTCTATCTGTTTTAGCGTTTATCCCCGGTTATGTGATTTGGATTTTGCTATTTCTGTCTATTGCGACTGGAATTCTAAGTTCGGTAAGCCGATAAACTTGAGTTTCTAGGTTCTACATCCCAATATTTTCAGCGTTGTAGCCATTGCAAGATGGACTAGATATTGCCCCTTGCTGTAATATTGCATGAAGGGGGTTTAAAACTCACAAAAGATTTTCAAATGTTGTTGTAGACCATTTAAGGAGAGGACATGACCCAAGTTATTCTGGGTGAAAATGAACAGCTAGAGTCAGCTTTAAGACGTTTTAAGAGGGAAGTTTCTAAGGCTGGTATTTTGGCGGATGTTAGAAAAAACCGTCACTTTGAAACCCCTCCAGAGAAGCGTAAGCGCAAGGCGATCGCTAATCAACGTCAAAGACGTGCTTTCCGCAAAAAACGCACGTCGTAGCTCTAGTTTGGGTGATTTTCAAAACCTGAAAACTGCTTTTGTATCTACCGCGCCACAACTCCCGCTTAATGTATAGATGAAGCACCGGAGTGATGTCGCGGATTTTGCTTTTTTTAAATGACAAGGGAACGGGGAATAGGGAACAGGGAACAGAAAAAAGTGATTAGCTACCCGATCAAGTATCTGTAGTAAACATTTAAGCATTTCATATATAGCGCTACCCATTACAGTTAGGACATTTCTAAATCCTGAAACCCTTTCACTTCTTACTGTTCCCTGTTTCCTTGCGCGTAGTGCTATAACGTTTCAATTCTGATTAAAAACTTAGATTTTCATTTTCATTTCATCCCCCACAATCACATTAAGTTGGGCTCCTACTAGCATAATTAAGGAACTAATTTGCAGCCACAGTAACAACACTACAAACGCCCCAATTGTGCCGTAGGTAATATTAAATTTGCCAAAATAGTAAACATATAAACGAAATAAATTAGACATTAATGCCCAAAATACAGCAGCTAAAATTGCTCCGGGCATGAGCGGAGTTCCGCGTTTTCGGTAATTAGGAGCATACCGATAAATAAAAGCATAGTTAGTAGAAACAATTCCCAAAGTAATCGGCCAGCGTAGTTTTTGCCAGGTTTCTAATAGAGTTGATTCTAATAAACAATTTTGTACGGGCGGTTGAATCATGCAAATGGCTAAATCCTCTAAGGCACAATTTCCGATGGTTTCAATCATACAACTTTGACGGGCAATTCCTTCAACAATGATGTCACTTACTAATACTGATGCCGAGGCTAAAATTAATAATAATATTGTTCCGAATGCTAGGGATAGGGCAATTAATTTATTTTTCCAAAACGGTCTAATATGGGTCTTTTCCACCCCATGAATATGATTTAAAGCGGTCATCGCCGCACCAATTACACCGGAAAAAACCCACAAAGAAGCGATAAAACTCACTGAGAGTAAACTCGAACTCGGCGTTAAAGATAAATGATCAATTCCATTTCCGATTAAATTCTGGACATCTTCTGGGACAATTTGACTCAGTAAATTTGCCATTTGATAAAGTTCCGTTTGCAATAATTCAAAGGAACTTAAGGCAATTAATAGGGCTAATACCGCCGGAAATAATGCTAAGGTAGCATGATAGGCCATTTCCGCCGCAAAACCCGGTAAACGTTGTTCTACAGTCGCCTGAATTAGTTTTTTAAAGGTTGTGGGATTCAAATATAGAAAAAAACGGCAGAAACGAATCATCCTTCGCCGAGTTCTTTTAATCTGTTTCATGAGGATAGGAAACAGGATAATTAATTGCTCCGCGACCAGATCAGCACCGCGCTGAATCAGTTTAACTAAATGGGTATGAATAGCACAAGGTCGCCACTTAAACGATTTCAGATTTCGCCAGAACATCAAAAAGCTGGCTATGCTCATAAATCTTAGGGATTGATACGGTATTTCTAATTTACTAGACTTGGGAAAGATTTTGCCAAAAAATAAGATTTTTTTAAGTTCAGAATTGGTTTAGGATCAAATATAGCAATCCTAAATAGGTTGTGGTAGGGGAAAT
This sequence comes from Candidatus Obscuribacterales bacterium, assembly GCA_036703685.1. Lineage (GTDB taxonomy): Bacteria > Cyanobacteriota > Cyanobacteriia > Cyanobacteriales > Microcoleaceae > Planktothrix. The sequence continues at coordinate 2,059 of DATNRE010000212.1, read as the reverse complement.
TCATGAATTGCCCCTACCATAAGGATTAAATTTCAAAAAATATTACTTAAATAGGATTGCTATAGTTGTTAATTTAATTAAACATGAAAAACACTATTTTAAACACTAAACCTGAATATTCTGCCTTTTCTCAATATTGGTTATTTGATCCAAAGATCACTTTTCTCAATCATGGTGCTTTTGGTGCTTGTCCGATTCCGGTGTTAGATGCTCAATCTCAATTTCGCCAACAACTTGAACAACAACCTTGTCATTTTTTTGCCCGAGAATATGAAATTTTACTCGATCAGGCTAGGGTTGAATTAGCTCATTTTATCGGAGCAAATCCCGAGGAATTGGTATTTGTTCCCAATGCAACAACGGGAGTCAATACGGTTTTGCGATCGCTGATTTTCTCAGAACCAGATGAATTACTGACAACTAGTCATGAATATAATGCCTGTCGAAATGTATTAGATTTTGTTGCTAGTCGCACCGGAGCTAAAATTATTATAGCAGATATTCCTTTTCCTGTCCATTCATCGGAACAAATTATTGATGCAATTATGGAAAAAGTCTCTCCTCGAACAAAATTAGTTTTAATCGATCATATTACCAGCCAAACCGGGTTAATTTTCCCCATTCAAGCAATTATTAAAAAATTAACTCATTTAGGAATAGATACTTTAGTTGATGGTGCCCACGCCCCCGGAATGTTAGAGCTAAATTTACAAACCATTGGAGCAACTTACTATACGGGAAATTGTCATAAATGGTTATCTGCACCCAAGGGAGCCGCATTTTTATCGGTACAAAGGGATAGACAATCATTAATTCGTCCAGTAACAATTAGTCACGGAGCTAATTCTACCCGCAGCGATCGCTCTCGATTTTTATTAGAATTTGACTGGACAGGAACCCCCGATCCTAGTGCTTATTTATGTATTCCTGAAGCGATTAAATTTATGGGTTCTCTGTTACCCGGAGGTTGGTCAGAATTAATTAAAACCAATCATAATTTAGTGGTAAATGCCCGAAAATTATTATCAGAAAAAATAGGAATAATTTCACCCTGTCCTGATGATATGATCGGTTCAATGGCTGTTTTACCTTTAGGGGAAAGATGGCAAAATTATTCTGATTTGAATAAACAACTTTGGCAAGACTATCAAATTGAAGTTCCGATCATGCCTTGGGAAGATCAAACGAAACTATTCATGAGAATTTCGGCTCAAATTTATAATCATTTATCTCAATATGAATATTTGGCAGAAATTTTGTTGGGGTTGTAGGGGGATGCAGTTAAGATGCGCTTAAGCGCAACAACGGCGCAACAACGGCTTATGATTTAAGGGAGAGTTAATTGAAGTTGAGAGAAAAATTATGCAAGAAGCTAGAAATGTTTTAGGTGGAAAACTGGAAATGTGTTGCTCCGATCCGATGACTGGATTTTATCGAGATGGGTTTTGTTATACTGGGGGACAGGATTTTGGTGTTCATGTGATTTGTGCCCAAGTGACCCCCGCATTCCTCGAATATACAAAAGCCCAAGGAAATGACCTGAGCACCCCTGTCCCGGCCTTTGGGTTTCCGGGGTTAAAATCGGGGGATCGGTGGTGTTTGTGTGCCTCCCGTTGGCAAGAAGCCCTGGATGCGGGTGTCGCGCCCCCGGTGGTGTTAGAATCAACCCATGCCAGGGCGTTGGAAGTGGTTTCTCTGGATCAGTTGCAACAATATGCCGTTCAGGGTTAGCTGAAAACGATATAGTAAGAAATTGAAATTATTAACGGTTTTTGAGATCCTATGTTCACCGTAGACATTATTGTTAAATACACTCCCACCCCTTTATCAATTCAAAAAAAATCTGCCGAGGATGCCCAAGGAGCTTACAATCAGATTTTAGAGGCGCTGCGGGGAGGAAATGCCCAGGTCTTAGAATTTACTTGCGATAAAATCACAGATAAGAAACTGGCGATTCTCAGTAGTGAGATTTCTGCGGTACAAATTTCCGATAAAACCGGAGGAGCTGCCGCAGGAAGACCTCCGGGTTTTGTGGGTGTAACGGCAGAATAGAGGAAAT
>DATNRE010000211.1:0-2995 GCA_036703685.1 Candidatus Obscuribacterales bacterium | reverse complement strand
CTGAATCTGCTTGGAAAGACAAGAAAAATCAACTCGTTGTCAAACAGAAAATTACAGGGAATAAGAAAAAAGCTACTTTAACACTAACGGCAAAATTAACGGCTAAAAATAAGATTTTGCCTAAAGTTGCTAAAAAACTCAGATCAATTATTAAGAAAAAACCCCAATCCAAAACAGTTAAAAGTCAACTTCCGGCGCTGAAATCTCAATATAAACTCAAAACCTTAAGTCTAAATAACCTTAAACCCGATGGCAGTCAATATGTGATTATTGGGGTTATTCCCGATGACGATCAATCAACAAAAGCCCAGCGTCAAGCTGCCGGAACTGATCAAGTGCTGGATGCTCATTCCGACGTAGAAACGGCTATTCAGCGTTCCCTCGGTCAAGGTCAACCCCTACCTACCCCCGTGCGGGAACCGATGGAAAATGCCTTTGGTTTTGACTTTGCCCAGGTGCGGATTCATCATGATACCGAGGGCGATCGCCTCAGTCGCTCCCTCGACGCCCGCGCCTTTACCACCGGATCTGACGTTTTCTTCCGCCAAGGTAATTATGAACCTGAAAGTCCTAGTGGTAAAAGGCTCCTCGCCCACGAACTGACCCACGTTGTCCAACAGTCCGGTGAATCTCCCCTATTGTCTCGCACGGTGCAACGAGTAGAGACGTTCCATGCAACGTCTCTACAGATGCCTTCCTTTGTTCAGAGAGAAGCAGAAGACAATTCAAAAGATTCACCAGAAGGTGAAAATCCCCCAAAATCCCAGAAAAACAGCCAAATGACGGCACTGGTCGGTGCGGGACTGCTGATGGGAGGCAGTATGTTAGTATCAGGTCTTGGCGGGGGCGGTGGTAAACAAACAGAACAAGCTAAGATTACTCAAAGTATTCAGGGTAACAAACTGACGATGCGGGTGATGATTACAAAACAGCAAGATCGGGATGAGCAAAAAGATCAACGCAAGAAAAAAGGTTCATCTGTTGCAAATAATTTGGCTTTACCCGATGATATGGTCAATGATATTGTGACATTAATTCAACAAGTTGTTAATCAATATCCTGACCCAGATATTGTTCAGAAGAAACTGGATAAACTCTCTGTTGATTTTGATTTAGATTTGCTAAAAGTTGTGGGTTCAGCGACAATTGGTGATAGCATCAGCTATGATATTCAGGTTAAAGGCCATCCGCAGAACCCGACAGATGAAAATAACGCAGCGATCGCTAAAAATTTAGATAATCTCACACCTAAAGAACCTGAAACCAGACCCAAAAGCGGTAGTTTATTGGGAGGGTTATTAAGTCAGGTATCTAAGTCTAAAAAAGACAGCAAAACCAAAGAAGATAAACCGGAAAAAACTCCGAAAGCTCAAGAAGAACAGCAAAAAACTAATCCTGAAAAAACCAAAAAAGTAACAGAAGATGACACTAAGTCTAATCAAGCTGAGGAAGAATTGGCAGATGAAAAAGAAGCTGCTAAATCTCAATCTAAGCAAGGCAATAAGCCAGGAAAAACCCCACTTGACGTTAATACTAAAGTTAAGCGAATTGATCCTGCAACCGTTGAAATTTCTGTCCGGGCTGATCCCAAGAAAAAATAGACTTTCTTTACCTTCTAAAACCGGACTTATCTAGGTTGATTTAGACTAAAGTAGAATAGGATTTGTACAGGAATTATGTAATACTAACGACAGGATCAACAATTAATTGCTTAACTAAAAATTACTGTAAGGAAATTAGTTTAAATGATCAACATCGACAACACAGAAACAGTATTACAATTCTTGCCAATTGATCGAGAGTTAATATTTAGGGAGGATTCTAATAACTTATTGGCTTTTAAAGGCATAGCGATCGCCCTTAACAAAAAACCCAACAATCACTATGATCGCTGCTGTTTAAAACTTAATATTAGTGATCAACAATATCAAAATATTCTCAAAAATCAATTATTTAACCTAAAAAAAAATACCTTAATTCCCATCAAAGAGGGAGAATTTAAACCCGGTTTAAATTTGGATTTTTTCATAGAATTACGTCCCGATTTATTACCCCAATTCTCAGAATGTCAGACCAACGATGCTATTATTGATCACCTCAATACTGCTCCTACTAATATTAATTCTAATCAAGAGTTAAATTATACAGAAAATTGGTATTGTTTAATCGTAGAACAACAGCAAGAAACCGATATTATTCAATATCGAACGGTTTGGGATTATCTCAAATTAAGTGCAGCCTTTAACACCCTAAATGGGGCTTCAGAAATTTTACAATCCCTTTCTAATTTTCTCCAAGAAACCTTTAATCAAATCAAAACCAATGAAATAGAGAATCAACCCTCAAAGGGTCAGATTTCCCTAGATACAAATAACTTTATTAAATTTCTTAAAACCCTTGATCCCGATGAAGATAGCGAAATTAATCAATCTCGCTCAATTTCCGAAGTGATGCAAGAATTCTTTAGCGAAGATGATTGGGAATTTGTTAAAATAGAAGAAGACTCGATTTTACAAATGGTGTTTGAAGGAGATCATGGACGTTGGACTTGTTTTGCTTTAGCCCTAGAAGAAAATCGACAATTCGTTTTTTATTCCCTGTGTCCCGTCAATACACCAACTGAAAAATTATCAGCTATAGCAGAATTTTTAACGAAAGTTAATTATGATACAACGATTGGTAATTTTGAACTCAATTATAGCGATGGTGAAATTCGCTATAAAACCAGTATTGATGTAGAACATGAGCGTTTTACTTCTGGACTTGTGAATAATTTAGTTTATATTAATGTTCTAACAATGGATAAATATTTGCCAGGAATTATGGCTATTATTAATAATAAATTATCCCCTGATGATGCGATCGCCTTCGCTGAATCTTCAGAATAGGCAATAGGCAACAGGCAATAGGCAATATGCAATAGGCAATAGGCAATAGTAGTTTGCTCCCCCTGCCTCCCCTGCCTCCCCTGCCTCCCCTGCCTCCCCTGCTCCCT
>DATNRE010000210.1:0-4071 GCA_036703685.1 Candidatus Obscuribacterales bacterium | reverse complement strand
CCGTGGGCGCCCAGAAGGAGGTGGCTGAACCCTCGCCTAAAGATACAAAGGCAGCAAAGCCGAATTGGAATGCTGGGTTTAATTTTTCTATTCCTAAAATTACGTTTCCTCAAATTCAGCTTAAATATTTGTGGGTTTTAGGAACATCTTTACTGGTATTAGGCGGAGTTTATACCCAAATTGATGGCTATGTCCGTTATGGATTTATTCCGGTTAATCCCATTCTGATTTTAAAAGGGTTACCCGGGAGTATTTTTTTAGAGGGTTATGAACGAGCCGTTGGCCAAATTTATGCCGTGGCGATTAGTCCCAATAATAAAAATCTAGCCGTGGGGAGTTTTGGAGCCATTAGAATTTGGGATTTAACCACAGATGTTAAACCTCGTACCATTGCGGCCCATTCCAGTTGGGTGAAAGCTTTAGCAATTAGTCCCAACGGTGCAACAATTGCCAGTGGGAGTAATGATAAAACCATTCGTCTATGGGATTTGAAGGATGGAAATAGAATCCGAACCATTGAAGGACATACCGAAGGGGTGAATATCGTGGTTTTTAGTCCCGATGGTCAAACCTTAGCCAGTGGGAGTGACGATAAAACGATTCTCCTTTGGCCTTTGAACCCGGGCGATCGACAATTGAAATTTGTGGGTCATGAAGGCAGTGTTCATGCCCTGGCTTTTAGTCCTGATGGTCAAACTCTAGCCAGTGGCGGATCAGACCAAACTATTCGGTTATGGAATTTGCAAACGGGGACTCGCAAGCGGAGTATATCCGGTCATGACGGGACTATTAATGCTCTGGTTTATCATCCCGACGGGAAAACCCTAATTAGTGCTAGTGATGATGGTACTGTTCGGTTATGGAATCCGAATACGGGGGAACAAAAAGCCCTCTGGAAAGCGAATAATAATCCGGTGAAATCCTTGGGTATAACTAAGGATGGTAAAACCCTGGTTAGTGGAGGTGATAGTGTGATTGTTTGGGATTTCAAAACGGGCAAAAAACTAGCCACGTTGTGGGGTCACTATCAACCGATTAATGCTTTAGCTGTAAGTTCAAATGGCGAAATTATTGTTAGTGGAAGTGAAGATAAAACCATTAAAATTTGGAAAATGCCTCAATCAGTAGTCAGTGATCCGTAAGTGGTTCAGCCGTTAAACTCTATATTTTGAACCTATCTTAATAGTCTGATATTTGATATGATCAATTAAATTGATAAATTAATTAACTTTATGCAATCTTCTCGATTCCAAAAACTGCTAGGCTATTTGCGTCCCCATAAGAAAGCTACAATCTTAGGCATTGTGGCATTATTTATGGTTAATCTTTTAGGGGTTTATATTCCGATTTTAATTCGGGATGTGGTGAATGAACTACAAGTTGCGATTAAATTTAATACGGTACAAAATCAGGTATTCTTAATTTTTATTTTAGCTTCAATTATGTGGGTGATTCGGATGTTATCCCGCACTATCACCTTTGGGGTTGGTCGTCAAGTTGAGTTTGATTTAAAACAAAAGATTTTTAATCATTTACTAACCCTAGAATCCTCCTATTTTTCGGAAAGTACCGTGGGAGATTTAATTAATCGGGCTACCAGTGATGTTGATAATATTCGCCGTTTATTAGGCTTTGCAGTTCTGAGTATTGCTAATACCATTTTTGCCTATAGTTTAACCCTTCCGGTGATGTTGGCGATTAACCTCCGTCTAACTCTATTATCAATTTCTGTTTATCCCTTTATGTTAATTTTAGTGCAGGTTTTTAGTGGGAAACTCAGAGATCAGCAAATGACAGTTCAGGAAAAACTATCAAATATTAGCGATTTAATTCAAGAGGATATGAGCGGCATTTCTTTAATTAAAATTTACGCTCAAGAAGAAAATGAACGCCGAGCCTTTGCTCAGAATAATCAACAGTTATTTTATGCTAATTTAGATTTAGCTAAAACCCGAAATCTTTTGTTTCCCATTTTGGGAGGAATTGCTAGTTTGAGCTTTTTAATTTTATTGGGAATTGGGGATGAGTTTATCGCCAATGGAGAACTAAGTATCGGTGATTTTGTAGCATTAATTTTATATGTGGAACGCTTGGTATTTCCCACGGCTTTATTAGGATTTACCATTACAGCCTATCAACGGGGAGAAGTAAGTATTGATCGAGTTGAAGCGATTTTAAGCGTTGAACCCCGGATCAAAGATCCTTTAGAACCTTTACCTTTACCCACCCCGATTCAAGGCTGGCTCAGTGCGTTTCATCTGAGTTATACCTACCCCAGAAGCGAAGTTGCGGCTCTGGATGATGTTAATTTTATGATTAAACCCGGGGAAACCGTTGCCATTGTTGGGCCGATTGGGTCGGGTAAATCGACTTTAGCTAATGCTATTCCTCGGTTATTAGATATTAAGATTGATCAGTTATTTGTCGATGGTCAGGATATTACGCAATTAAAGTTATCGGATTTGAGAAGTGCGATCGCCTATGTTCCTCAAGAGAGCTTTTTATTTAGTACCAGTATTCAAAATAATATTGCCTATGGAAACCCCTTAATTGAACAATCAGAAATTGAAATAGCGGCTAAAATTGCTAAAATCCATGAGGAAATTTTGAATTTCCCCAAACAATATGAAACCCTGGTGGGAGAACGGGGAATTACTTTATCTGGCGGACAAAGACAACGAACTGCTTTAGCCAGAGCACTATTAGTAGATGCACCGATTTTAATTTTAGATGATGCTCTTTCGAGTGTAGATAATCAAACCGCTACGGAAATTTTACGAAATTTAAAACTAGGAGTTCAACGCAAAACGGTTGTTTTTATCTCCCATCAAATGTCGGCGGCTGCCATGGCGGATCGGATTTTAGTCATGGAAAAAGGCAGTATTATTCAAACCGGAACCCATACGGAGTTAGTCGCGATTAAAGGACTCTATCAAACCCTGTGGAATCAACATAAATTAGAGGAATTATTAGTTTAATGTCAGTTGGATCAAGTGCGGTTGAAGATGTATTGATATCTTACCAAAAAATTAGTCAGCTTATTGGTTTTTCATTCCTAAGAGCGAAATATACGGCTTACACTTTGCCTTTAACCTATAATAGATTTCATTGATCATTGATTACTAAGGTGATTCGATGCGTTTATTAATAGTACAGTATGGTGGGGATTACCGCGAAGCTGTTAAACGCTTTGCTGCGGGTGGAGAGGAGACTTACTATGGTCAAAAATATTCGGTTGATGCGGTTGCCAAGTTTGGGGAGAAAGCTGATGAAGTGGCAACTTTATGTTGTCTGACCGAACATCCGTATAACGAGAGACTGGAGAATGGAGTTTGCGCTATTGGTACAGGGTTTACCCGCAAAATTCAAGATCAGAAGTTGTTAGGGTTAGTAAAAGAGTTCCAACCCACTCATTTAATTCTGAGAACACCGAATACAGCAATGATTCGTTGGGCAATTCAGAGCAAATTAAAAATACTGATGATGTTAGCAGATTCTTTCAATTCAAAAGGCTTACGCGACAAAATTCGGTACTACCAATTGGCAAAATTGCTGAATAATTCCCAAATTGATTGGGTAGGAAATCATGGTGTTACCTCGGGTCTATCCCTTGCTAATATTGGAGTTAATCCAAACAAAATTATCCCCTGGGATTGGCCCTATGAAATGACTCCTAACCTTTTTCCGGCTAAAAATTTACAATTGAATCAAGAGACTTATGAAATTTTCTATGTCGGTTTAGTCATAGAATCTAAAGGAGTGGGTGATGTGATCAAGGCGATCGCACAACTCAAAACCCAGGGATTATCTATTCGCTTAAAAATAGCAGGTAAAGGTGATATAGAAAGTTTTAAGAACCAAGTTAGGGATCTAAAGATTGAAAATTCCGTAGAATTTTTGGGATTAGTACCTAATAAAACGATAGTTCCTTTAATGAGAGAAGCTGATCTGGTCGTTGTTCCCAGTAGACATGAATATGGCGAAGGATTCCCTAAGAGTATTAATGAGGCTCTCTACTCCCGAACTCCAATTGTTGCTTCCGATCATCCGATGTTTTTGCAAAAGTTGAAA
>DATNRE010000209.1:0-20826 GCA_036703685.1 Candidatus Obscuribacterales bacterium | reverse complement strand
CCTTGAAAATGTAGGGTTAAAGTTGCCCGATAAATAATTTGATGGGATTTGAGGGCAAAGGATTCTGGTTGTAATAATTCTGCTACCCGACTAATGGCTTCTGGATCAAGGAGAATGCCCCCTAAAATGGCTTCCTCTGCTTCTATATTTTGCGGGGGAAGGCGATCGCTAATACTGGAAAATTGAGGTTCATTCATCGCATGAGTTAGTTAATAAGCCGATTATAGCATTTTATGTTAAACTCTATTATAGAATAGTTATCGATCTTACACAATGCTGTTTAAAGAACATTTGTTAGATTTAGTAAGTAAAGATGTCTAACCTATTGTAAAATAGTTGGGGAGGAAGGCGATCGCTAATACTGGAAAATTGAGGTTCATTCATCGGATGAGTTAGTTAATAAGCCGATTATATCATTTTATGTTAAACTCTATTATAGAATAGTTATCGATCTTACACAATGCTATTTAAAGAATATTTGTTAGCTTTAGCAAGTAAAGATCTATAAACTATTTTAGAATAGTTATGGAGGAAATAAAACCATGAATTTAGAGCAAGCCGTTTTAGATAAATTGCGGACATTGCCCCTAGATAAGCAGCAAGAAGTTTTAAATTTTGCTGAATTTCTTCAACAGAAAAATTTTCCAAAACGATCCTTGAAAAGTGTTAAAGGGTTATGTGCTGACTTAAAAATAGATATTACGGAGGAAGACATAGCCCAAGCCCGACAAGAAATGTGGGGGAATTTTCCCAGGGAGATTGTCTGATGCCTTCAGTAGTAGCAGATACGCATACTCTAATTTGGTACATTTTTGATTTGCCAAGACTATCGCCCATAGCATTAACTACATTGGAACAGGCGGTTAATGGGGGAAATTTTATCTATTTTTCGGTGATTTCAATTGTAGAAATTTCTTATTTGATTGAGCGAGGACGTTTGGCAGAGGAGGTGCTGACACGAGTTTTAAATGCTGCCAATAATCCAAATATGGGGATTCTATTAGTACCTTTAGATCGCAATATTTCAGCAATTGTTCGACAAATTGACAGGGCAACAGTTCCTGATATGCCAGACAGAATTATCGCTGCTACCGCTTTATATTTAAGTCTGCCCTTAGTCACCCGTGATGCAAAAATTCAGGCATTAACCACCATTGAAATAATTTGGTAATCAATAAACCAAATATCGACAGAGCCACAATCCACGATATGACCCTAAACTCATTTTCAACATTTAGGAATTATCGGTTATTTTTCACTTGTAGAAATAGAATTTAAAATCGTATCAATTTCTGTCTGAACTTTATCAATTTGTGAACGAAGTTGATCTAAAGATTGTTTTTCAGCTTGCCATTTTTGAGGCATTTCTTGCTCATATCTATTTTGTTTTTCTAATAAATCATCATAAAATGTTAAATTAAACATTAAAGTTGATAGAGCTAAATCGAAACACTCGTCTAACCGTGGTAAAAGGCTACTTTCTATAAAGGAAAGGACTGTATTTGAAAAGTCATCTAATCGATCTCTTTTAATAACCAAAAAACTATCTTTGTAAAAAGAATCCCAACTTGGTTTTATTAAATTCGCCAAAGAATTAGAAATAGACACTTTAGAATTAAAAAATAAATTTAATCTATAATGATTGCAGTTTATTTGAAATAATAAACTATTCTTGTATTTGCTTGGTAAACAACTAACATGAGAGTCTAACTGATTAATTTTAAATATAGAAAATTCTTGACCCAGTAGTTCTAAATTATGATTAATCGCTTGAATAATTTGACGGTTTTGATCTCTTAATTCTCTTTCTAAACCCTGGATTAAACCATCTTTATCTGATAAGCCTGCCTCTTGTTTTGGTTTTCCAGTATTTTTTTCAGTAAACCACTGTCTTTTGAGTTGTGTAACTCGATGCGTCCACGACTCTTTAAGTTGTTTAATAACTTCTGTTTTGCATTTTTTTCTTAAATTACGAATGCGTATATCTACATTACTAATTTGTGCGATCTGTTCCCAAATTTCATCTTTAGGGATAGATAAAATTCCAGCTTTACTATTCCAGACTTCCTCAGCTTGATCTAAATCCCGATAAAAATTTTTCAGTAATTGTTCTAATTTAACAGCAGACTGTCTCATTTCATCGGTACAAAGTTGAATTGATTGACTTAAATCGGTTGCTGACTGTTTCAACTCTAAGGATTGATTATCATTAGAATGGATTAGTGTAACCGCTTGATTCAGAGCAAGAAAGGCTTTCAGAGATTCATTCATCACATTTAATTCCCGGCGCAATGTTTTTTTTCCCATTAATGACCACTTTGAACAGGTATCACTGATATAATTAATTATACTAACTTCTGACACTCAGGTTAACTTAGTTATGGAATCTCAAGATTTAGCGCCTTTGTTAAAGTTCGTCGGTCTTGCCTTAGATGTAACAATTCCTGTTGCATCTGCTGTTCCTTATCTCGGAACGGTATTAATTATCGCAAAAATTGCGGTCAGAACCTATCAAGGGAAGGTAGAATCTGACAATCTTAATCGAGACTTAGACTATCTGAAAAAGGGCGTAGATAGCGTACAGGAAAAGGCTAGTATATTAGAATCAGTAACAGCAACCCTAGGAGTCGGTGTTGCTTTACTGGGAATACTTTCCGCACAAAATTTGCAGCAAACTCGCGAATTAAATCGGAAATTAGATCTAGTTCAGTTAGGGCTTGAAAAAGGATTCACAGATTTAAAATTAATGATTAATAGTCAAGGAGATGAAATTTTAAAAACGATCAATCAAGTGAGTCAAGAAATCCAACAAGAAATACACAGCGTTCAGTTTATTAAGGCTTATGGAATCTTTCAGTCAGTCCATAATGATCGACTCCCATCGGCTTTAATAACACAAAATCCTACAGATAGAAATGATAAATTAAACTTGACTTGGAATGAGTTACAAAATTGTTTAGCTATTTATAACAATAAAGAACTGATTTCTTGTCCTTCGATTTCGGGAAAATTAAAGCGATTAGAATGTGCTTGGGCGATTGAACAAACCTTGGCTTTAATTGATATTTTAAAAAATGATTTTGATGCTTGTATTTTTCAGTTAAATCACCTCAGAGAAAAAATTATCAAAGATTGTCTATACTTAACAGAATCCTGTCAATCGGAAGCAGAAATTGACTTTATATTCCCCAGAATTAACTCTATTATTAATCATGATATGCTTTTAATTGATTTTTGGAAGAATAATCTAAAAGTTATACAAAATTTATCGGTTGAGGATCAGGAAAAATTAGCCAATTTAGATGTAACGGATATTCTTAGTTTAAATCAAGCCCAAGAATCTAACGCTTTACAAAAACGATCGCCATTTGAACTTTATCAAGAGTTAAAAGCTCAATCCCATTTTGTGGCTTTGAAAGATCAACTCAAATTTTTAATTAAACCGGAATTACGCTTTGAGTATGAATCCTATATTTCTCAAAGAGCGATCGCCATAAATTTTCAAGGACTTGCCCTGACTAACTGGCAAGAAGTCCCTGATTTAACGGTTGCTAATCTTTATTATTATTTCAAAGCCCAAGAACAAAAATAAGCCCTGAACTCAAGTTCGGGCTTAGGGAAAACACCGTTGAAATTGATGGAATTTACAGGGAAACCACTTCAACTTCTACATCAGCCGTCACGTCAGAATGTAACTTAATATTGGCTTTATAGGTTCCTAATTTACTGATACTAGGGAGAGTAATTTCCCGACGATCAACTTCTTGACCCGTTGCTTGTTGAATCAATTCTGCTAATTCTTTTTCGGTAACGGTTCCAAAAATTGCGTTTTCTTCCCCAACTTGTTTGGCAATTTTGAACACACCCACCGCTTCCAGGGCTTTTTTCTGAGCTTCCGCCTGTTGTTTTAGTTCCAGTTGCCGTTGACGTTCTTCTTCCCGACGTCGTTCTACCTGTCTGAGAATGCCGGGGGTAGCCCGAACTGCTATACTTTGAGGGAGCAAATAGTTACGGGCATAACCGGGGGCGACTTCTACGAGATCGCCATTTTTTCCCAGTTTAATCACATCTTTGGTCAGAACAACTTGAGTACGCTTCGCCATGATCAGTTCCTATATTTTTTTTAACCCAAACACTCTATATTAACAAGATTAGGGTGCGATCGCAAGTCCATAATCAACTTACCCAGGTTGAGGATACTCTCCCTGTTCCCTGTTCCCTGTTCCGTGTTCCCTGCTATACAATACAGACTAAGTTGGGTCATGATTCACCCCGGAGGCTGCAATGCAGAGTATTCAGTTCAAAGGACACATTGGTGAGGATAGAATATTACGGGTACAAATGCCAGCAGAATTTAAAGATAGAGATTTAGAAGCTATTGTGATCTTTCAAGCTAAGAGTGAAACCCCGAAACATGGAAATTGGCAACCTGGATTTTTTGAGGAGGTAATTGGTGGCTGGGTGGGTGAACCATTAGTCCGAGAAAATCAAGGATAATATGAAGCGATCGCTTTAGCTAACAATTTAGTTAGGACTTACGCAGAAACCGGGTTTCTGAACGAGAAATCTCGATTTTATCCGCAAAATCAGGGCCAGAAACCCGGTTTCTTTGGTCTTGTGCGTAAGTCCTGTTAGTTTTAGTCACTCACAATACAACAGAATTTAGCCGAGTTCCCAACTTGGAAATCGAAGATTGGGAACTTTAATTTACCCTTAAAATTGATCCTTCATTCCGCGCAAACGGGTAAAGGTTTGGATCGGATCATCGCTATTCACCGCCGTTTGTAGACTGGGAATATCCCAACGCAAAAAAGGATTAGTGCGTTTTTCTAAACCAATATTTGAGGGAATTGTGGCTTGATTTTGACTGCGGGCTACGGTAACTTCTTGAAAACGATCCTGTAAATCTTGATTATCAGCATCAACCGTTAAGGCAAATTTTAAGTTATTAAGAGTATATTCGTGGGCGCACCAAACCCGAGTGGTTTCGGGGAGGTTGCGAAATTGATTTAAAGATGTCAACATTTGTTGGGGAGTCCCTTCAAATAAACGGCCACACCCCCCGGCAAATAGGGTATCCCCACAGAATAAATCCCCAGGTTGATCGGGATTTATGGGCGGGAAATAATAGGCAATATGGGCTTTTGTATGACCCGGAACAAATAAAACTTGCCCGATTTGATCGCCGAATTGAACTTGATCACCCGGTTTTAAAAATACCATTTGACCGGGGATTCTGCCTTGATCGCCCTCACCGCCATAAACGGTAAGATGGGGATATTCTTTAATTAGTTGAGTATTTCCCCCAACATGATCGCTATGATGGTGAGTGTTAAAAATTGCAACTAATTCGGCGTCTAATCTCTGTAAATGTTGTAAAACAGGATAGGCTTCTGCGGGGTCAACAACGGCGGCAATTTTTCGTTGGGGATCGTGCAGTAAAAAAATATAGTTATCCGAGAGGACTGGAATTCGTTCAATTTGCATAAAAAGCAATCTCCACCAAATGATCGGATTAGGGTTTAGAATGGTTAGGACTTTGCGGAGCCTAATTCGTTAGTCTAGCAAATTTTATCGCAAAATTAATCAATAATTAAATTAGAGAGGTTACGGTTAAAATGCTGTGGACACTTCCCACCCGCTCTAAAATCTCAATTAGTCAAGTGACGGATCGGATTGTCAATTCAGGTCAACTGGGTCATGCTGATTATTTGAGATTAATGTCGGCTATTTTATCGGATAAAGATATTACCGAATCTGAACGCAACCAAATTAATCGAGTATTTGATTATGTTCAGACGGGTCGTGTTAGATTTAATGATATGTGAACAGTAAAATTAATGAGGTCAAACCCGATATGAATTTTCCCGAAGTCAATAATTTAATTCCGGTTCCCACAGGGATATTACAGATTCCTACCCAAGCCACTATTCCCACGGAAATTAGCGAGTTTGCGATTAGATTATCTTTGATTATTCCCACTTATAAAGAAAGTGAAAATGTTAGACCGATTGTCCAACAATTGACTCAGTTATTAGACGGAACAATTCCTAATGAATATGAGTTAATTATTGTTGATGATGATAGCCCCGATTTGACTTGGAAAGTCGCGGCGGAGTTAATCCCAGAATTTCCCCAATTGCGGGTTATGCGACGTCAGGAAGAACGGGGATTATCCACGGCGGTGATTAGGGGTTGGCAAGCCGCTAGAGGGGAAATTTTAGGGGTAATTGATGCGGATTTACAACATCCTCCAGAGAGTTTATTGCAACTTTTAGGTGAAATAGAACGGGGTGCAGATTTGGCTGTGGGAAGTCGCCATGTTGAGGGCGGTGGTGTTAGTGATTGGAGCGTGATTCGGCGCTTTTTATCGAGAGGAGCGCAGATTTTGGGATTAATTATTCTACCCGGTGTTATTGGTAGAGTGTCTGATCCGATGAGTGGCTATTTTATGGTGAGAAGGGAAGCAATTGCCGGAAAAACTCTTGATCCGATTGGTTATAAAATTTTAATTGAAGTGTTAGGTCGGGGTCAAATTCGTTGGGTGGGAGAAGTGGGTTATGTATTCCAAGAACGCTTAGAAGGGGAAAGCAAAGTAACTTGGAAACAATATATTGAATATTTACAACATTTGGTTAAATTACGTTTAGCTCGATGGCCTATAACACGTTTTTTGCGGTTTGGGGTCGTCGGTTTTAGTGGGGTTTTTGTCGATATGGGAGTATTTTATCTCCTCTATACTGTGATTGGTTTGGGTTTAAGCCGTAGTTCTATGCTGTCGGCGGAAGTAGCGATTATTAATAATTTTATTTGGAATGATCTTTGGACATTTAGAGACATTTCTAGCCATCAAAAAGGTAAGAGCAAACGATTTAAACGATTTTTAAAGTTTAACTTAATTTGTTTATCGGGGTTGATTTTGAATGTGTTATTGGTGAATCTCCTGTTTAATGTGTTTGGAATGAATGCTTATTTAGCAAAAATTATTGCGATCGCTATTGTAACTTTTTGGAATTTCTGGCTCAATTTAAAATTGAGTTGGCGAGTAACAGAAGTTAAGTAATCTATATGTATAGGTATAGATAGATAGATAGATAGATATAGTAATTCATGCTATCAGGGTACATTAAACAAGGAATAGAACAGTTGTACATATTAAATGTAAAGGTTTCCTATGACAGTGAATTCTTCATCTATTTCATCAAAAACAAGGGTGAAAGTATTAGATGTTTTAAGAGGAGTTGCTATTATCTTAGTGCTAGGTAGACATAGATTTGTTAGCAACTTTTGGTACATTGTAGGATGGATAGGAGTTGATATATTTTTTGTAATGAGTGGATTTTTAATGGGAAATCTGCTTTTTAAGGAATATCAAAAAACGGGATTTATAAATTTTAAAAACTTTATCATTCGCCGAGGATTGAGAATTTATCCACCTTTTTATATTTTCATCTTAGTAACAATAATTTATAATTTAATTATTCAAAATTCTCTTGATTTGAATGCTATTGCTAGTGAAATATTGTTTGTTCAAAACTATTTTCCCCGCCTTTGGAGTCATACCTGGTATTTAGCAGTAGATCAACACTTTTCTGTCCTTTTACTTCCCTTAACGTTAAAATTAATGATCACATTTTCAAAAAATAAATCCAATCCATTCAAATGGATTAGACTTATTTTTTTTGGTATAGCCCTATTGATGATTTTACTGAGAGGATTAACCGATCTTTATATTCCCTACAAAAATCACTATCTTCAGTACACACATTTACGATTAGACTCTCTTACCTTTGGGGTACTAATTTCTTATCTTTACTGCTTTTATTCTCTGGATTTTGAAACCTGGATTAAAAGACATAAAATCTTAATTCTTTCAATCAGTTTAGCTTTAATTTTTCCCAGCTTCATATTAGATTTAGAAACCAGTGCTTTTATGCACATTATTGGTGTCACATTTGTCTATCTAGGCATTGGAGGAATAATTCTATTTCTACTTTATTGGCAATTGCAAGTTCCTATTATTATAGAGCAATTTTCTACACCTATCCTGGATGTTCTTGCATTGATTGGTTTGAACTCTTATTCTATTTATTTGTGGCATTTAGCTGTAGCAGAATGGGGGGTTGACAACATCGTTAAATTGTACCCTCATAAAATTCATTACTTTGTTGAATTTTGGATTTATTGTTGCGGTAGTATTGCTTTTGGTATTTTCATGACAAAATTCATCGAAAATCCTATAGAAAAGTTACGCTCTCGTTGGTATCCTAGAAAAAACACCTAGGAAACCGATCAGGAATATAATGAATAAAAAAACAGAAGTTCCATTAATGATATCTTTAGAAAAAATATGTGTAAGCAAAGAATGGGTTACTAATGATATCAATGCAGAAATTAGACCTAAAAGTAATGTTCCCAAGGAAAATAAAGCTATATAAAATAGATATTTATAAATCATATTTTTTCCTGATAAACGGGAATTAGAATCGGAATTTAAAAACTGAAAAACTGTCAATGTTATAAGCGTCCACAATAAAAACATACTTAAAATCGATCCACTAAGATGTTTAGCTTCTAAAGCACCCCAATATTTAGGAATAATGCTAAGACCAACTAACAGGGGTATTGCGGTTAAGAAAGTTAAACAATAATTAATGATCATCAACAGTTTCTCCTAATATTAAAATTTTCAGTGAGACTGGTTATAAACGTTCATAAATTTTCAGATTAAATTCATCTAAATCCATTGTCCCTTGCAGCAACTGATTTTTTTTAAGTTGATATTCAGGTTTTAAAATCCCTTGAATTGTCTCTCTTTCTGCTTGTGTTGTGGGTTCAGACCAAATAGGTTCAGCCGCTTCTAACAATATAATTCTACCATATACAGAAGGTTTAGGAGTTAAAGATTTTTGTAAAGCCGGAGATAGTTTATTTGATTCTTGAGCGAGTAAAAATACAGGATATTCAGGGGATATATAATAGGCTAAACGGTTAACATGACCCCAGGCTTTAGAATTCATGACAATTAATGTGGGAGTGGTCGGTTGAGTTGAAATAATATCAGAAAGTTGATGAAACATTTGTCGATTTCTGATGCTAAAATCCGCTATATTAATAGTTAAGTATAATCCTAATAATGCTGTTGCTAACAAATTGCGCCACCGTCCGGCGGATTTTTCTATCCAGGTTGTAATTAAGAGTAAACACCCAGGAAGAATAAAAATCAAGCTGCGTCCGGCTCCAAATCCCACGGTAAATTTACCACTTTTAATGTCAATTAGTAAGGCAAGTAACAAGGGAAAAAAGGCAAAAATCAGGGTTGTTATTACGGCTTTTTTATTTTCTGTTTTTCCAGCATAAATTGTAACAAAAATTAATCCAGCTAGGATAATACATCCAGTAACTGTTATCATATTATCAGGTAGATTGGTTGACCAATCTCCGATTAACAGTTGATTTCCTAATGTATTAACAACATCTTTGAAATGTTGCAATAGGGTAGCTAAAAATCCAGTAGGACTGTTAAACCGTCCGAAATCAGCGTTTCGCAATTGTTGGCGAGTTCCCCATAAAACCCAAGGAATAGTAATTAAAACTCCACTTCCTAAACGGATGGCGTGTTGCCACCATTTTCGTCTATCCAGATACAAAACAACCACAGCTAATGTAATTACCCAATAGGCGAATAAATAAAAGGTTAAACATCCTGCTGCTACGGAAATTATTAATAATAAATTCCAGAATATTTTTTGAGATCTAGTTAGATTATTTTCTGTCTGATCAATTATTTTTAGTAATGACCAAGCACTTAAAATTGTCCAAAGTAACAGCGACGTATACATTCTTAAATTCAAAGAATGAAATAGATAAAAAGGATTTGTTGCTACTAACGCTGTTAGTAAAAGTCCGCCTCGATGCCCTAAGTAAAAACGACCTAACCCATAGCTACAACCTATCGCAGCTATACTAAAAATAACGTTCAAACTCCGGGTGGCAATTTCACTATTTCCCAATAGTCTTAACCAAAAATGTTGGGTTATAAAAAATAGCAGTGGATGGGGTTCTCCTCCAACAATTCCCCGAAAAAGATTAATTAATGTTTGAATAAAATCAGTTAAATTTGATTCAGAGGGTAAACTTAATAACTGATTGTAATTTGCTAATAGTACAGGAGTTTCTGTAGGAGCTTGATAATAAATTTTTTGTCCGGTAAATAGCAATAAGGATAAAACTTCATCATACCAATATTCTCGGCTTCCTAAGTTAGTTAATCTCAGGATAATGCCGATAATAATAGCCAAAACTAATCCTGTTTCTAAGGTTAAAAAAGATTTGATTTTATGATTCATAGCTTAATTGTTAATATTGGGAAAGAATTGATGATAAAATATTAGCCATTGCTTCTATACTATACTGTTCTACACAACGTTTTCTGGCTGCGATGCCCTTTTCCTGAGATTGATCAAAGTCGCTGAAAATATGTTCAATCATCTCAGCAATTTGTTCTGGAGAACTGGGTGCAACTAGATAACCTGTGTTCCCTAAAATATCAGGAATATCCCCGACATTTGTAGATAAAACGGGTTTTGCCATTGCCATGCCATCGGTTAATTTTAAGGGAAATTGAGCTAAAGCGGAAGGATGATTACGTTGAGGAACTACAATAATATGAGCCGCTGCTACAATTTCAGGCATTTTTGTTACGGGTAAAGGCGGAAGGGAAATTAGCCACTGCCCCCATTTTTCTCTGAGTTTTTGATCATAATCATCATAGGGACTTCCGCCCACAATGACTAATCTTAAATCGGGTTGATTGAGAATATCTAAAGCCATTAAAACATCTTCAATGCCTTTATAGGGTCGGGGTGCACCCGGAAACATTAATATTCTATAATCTGATAGGTTATATTGCGATCGCACTAACTCCGAATTATAATTTTCTGGATTAAATAAGGTGGTATCTTTGCCATTCGGTAAATAAATTCCCCCAAATCGTTTTTGTATAAATCCGGTATGAATTGTGATCGCATCGGCACGGGAAGTTAAGCCTTCCATGGCTTTTAAATATAAGGGATAATCGGGATTTCTTAACGCCCCATTGGGTTTTAAAATATCCCTAGCAAATTGCTTTAAACTACCGGGTTTATACTGCCATTCATCTCCGCCATACCAACTCATTTCCCAATCATCAATATCGAGAATTAAAGGACGACCCGTCAACATTTTTTTAATTAAACTGACTCCGAAACTACTAGGTTTGGGTTTATAGGCATAAATAATATCGCCATCTAGTTGACTCAAAAATTCATAAGTAGATTGAATAAAACCCGGATAATTTTTTTTAATAACATAACGAACTGGAATTTCAGGACTTGCAATAGAATTCGCTTCTCCAGTCAGAAAACCAATGATTTCCACATCATAGTTAGCGTGTCGCAAAGCCTGAGCTAATAAAGATGGTCGAGTTCCTCCTCCCCATCTTCCGGCGGCATTTTTCCCCAGATCATAAACTACTATGGAAATTTTAGGTTTTTTTTGATGATTGACATTATTCACTTTAAGCCGATCTCCCTACTTTTTGAATCAGATTAGTTAACAATTTTTCCACAGCATCCCAACTATAATTTTCTAAACATTTGATGCGACCTGCCTCACCTTTTTGTTTGGCAACTTCAGGATGCTCTAAAATATCTTGAATAGCGGCTGCTAACTGTACAGGATTTTCGGGATCAACGACAGTACCACAGTTTTCTAAAATGTCAGGAATATCAGAAACTCTTGTAGATAAAACTGGTTTTGCCATAGCCATTCCTTCAAACATTTTGATCGGAATTTGTCCAATAGTTGCTAAGGTTTTTCTTTGGGGAATTACCACTATATCTGCTATTGCTATAAATTCTGGGATTTTTTCAAAAGGTTGTACTCCGAGAGGGCGAAATTTATCTCCTAATTTTTCTTTAGCCACTTTGATCAGTTGTTGGGTTCCCCAACCATTATCATTACCAATAACAACTAATAATACCTTCATTTCTTCAGGAATCAGACTAACTGCCTCGATTAAATCTTCTATGCCTTTGTGAATTTGCAAAGATCCACAAAATATTAAAATTTTTTGATCTACTGCAATTCCCAGTTCTGCTTTAATGGAATTAGAATCAAAATTTTCAGGATTAAATAAATCTGTATCAACAGCGTGTCTAATTACTTCGCCATCAAATTTTTCCTTTAAAAAATTACTAGAAACTGTGATGGCATCAGCAAATTTAATTAATTTTTCACCGAAATAGTTATTCCAATAGGAAGATGTTTTGTAAACTTCAAAGGCTGAATTGAATAGTTCTTTTCTTTTTTGGTCTTGAGACATGGCTTTGAGCTTTTCTGCCCGAATTCCCATTTGCCAGTCATCCAAATCAACAATAATAGGTTTTGATTTTAACAAATGAGCGTATAACCCAACTCCTAATGTCATCAATAAAGGCTTACTGGCATAAATAATATCTCCATCAATCTGTTTAATTAGATCGTTCATTCTAGGAATTAAGTTAAGGATTTGTTTCTTCGATGTAATTCCTACTTCAACTAATTTAAAAACCATAGTTGGATCTTGGGCGACTGGTTTCCAAATCGTTGATTCCATCGATAAACCAATAATTTCTACATCATATTGTCTTTGCAAAATTTTGGCAAATAGGTAAGCACGGCTCATGCAGTTGCCATATTTACAGGACAAGTCAGGAACTAAAATTGATATTTTCATAATTTTTAGATCAACAGATAACTGGCTCGGGAGGAGTACCACCTACAGCCTAGTATACTCAACTTTGACCTCAAGGGTCAGATTCTGACATTTTTAGATTATATTCTCACCCAGGATGACAAAATTCACAAGCTGATGTAAGAATGGTATCATCTGATCTTTTACTTTTCGGATTATAGTCACAACTATTAACTATGTCTAAAAATCTTAAGTTACTTTTCAAGTATGCAAATGCTTATCGATTTAAAATATTATTAACGGTTATTCTAGGATTTTCCTCTGCTTTATTTAACGGGGTAAGTACAACTTTAATTGTCCCTGTTGTCTTAAGTATATTGGGTCAATCCTTGGATTTAAAAGGAAGTCCTGCCTTTATTAAAGCCTTGATCAGTCCTTTTAATGAAATTGATCCCCAATACCGAGTTGCTGTGATGACCAGTGCGATTATATTTGCGATCGCCCTGAAAAATCTCAATAATTACTTAGTAACGGTGGTTTCTGGCTCCTTAACTAAATCCTTAATGTCGGATTTACGGAGGGCTGGATTAGATGTTTTATTAAATGTTGATTTAGATTTTTATACAAAAACAAAGGTCGGAGATTTAGTTAACCGGATTAATACGGAAGTTAGAAAAACAGCCACGGCTGTGAATTTGTTGATTTCTATTCTTACCACATCAATTACTATTTTAGTCTTTGCAAGTTTGCTGCTATCTATTTCTTGGCAACTAACTTTAGTTTCCACCTTTTTACTATCTTTGGTAATTTTATTTAATCAAATTTTTATCAAAAGAGCTAAAAAATGGGGCGAAAAACTTTCTAATGCCTCTAGGGATTATGCCATTGGTATTATTGAGACTTTGAATGGAATTCGCCTGGTGAAATCCATGGGTCATGAAAATCGAGAGTATGAAAAAATCAGTAAGTTGATTTCAAAATTAGAAAAATCAACTTATAAAAGTGACTTAAACTATGCTATAATTAGCCCCATTAATGAAGTAGTTAGTATTATTGTTATTCTTTTAATTGTGATATCAGGTCGGGTGATTTTTGCTGATAATATTCAGGCTTTTTCAGCGATTCTCTTAACTTATTTATTTCTATTATTTAGAACCCTACCCCTAGTTTCTAGCTTGAATAATGCCCGCAGTCAATTTGCCAATAATTCCGCCGGGGTGACCATGGTAGAAGACTTACTCCGCCGGGATAATAAACCCTTTATGATCGCGGGAACCTTACCCTATAATTCCTTTGAGAAAGGCATTCATTTTAATAATATTTCCTTTGGTTATCCAGAGCATGACAACCTAGTTCTGAAAAATATTGATTTATATATTCCCCGAGGTACAACCTTAGCATTAGTAGGAGGATCGGGGGCAGGAAAGTCAACTTTAGCAGATTTATTACCTCGATTTTATGATCCTAACGAGGGAAGTATTGAAATTGATGGGCTAGATATTCGCCAATATAACTTACAAAGTTTACGACAAGCCATGGGTGTGGTCAGTCAAGATACGTTTTTATTTAATTCTTCCATTCGTGATAATATTGCCTATGCCCGACCCGAGGCAACGGATGAAGAAATTATTGAAGCTTCAAAACGGGCTAATGCCCATGAATTTATTGATAGATTACCCGAAGGTTTTGATACTTTAATTGGCGATCGCGGTGTTCTACTTTCCGGGGGACAACGCCAACGACTTTCGATCGCCCGAGCCCTATTAAGAAACCCAGAAATTCTGATTTTAGATGAAGCCACCAGCGCCCTAGATACGGTTTCTGAGCGCCTAGTTCAAGAAGCCATTGACGCCCTGAGTCGAGAACGAACTACGATTGTTATTGCTCACCGCCTTTCCACCGTTCAAAGTGCCCATCAAATTGCTGTATTAGAAAAAGGGGAAGTGGTGGAATTAGGAACCCATGATGAATTATTAAAATTAGGCGGTCATTTTGCCCGTCTTTATACCCTGCAATTTGCCGAAGAAGCCGCCCGGGATGAAGCCTTAATTCAAAGTTCCTATGAGGTGCGGACTCGTCTAAATCCGATGATTGGTTTCTTACGGTTATTAATCGATGGCATGGCAGATACTCCCGAAGAACAGGAGGAATTACTATTAGAAGCCTATCGTTCAGCTACCAGTATATTTAAAAATATTGAGTTTATTGAACAGAGTGTTAAACTCCGTGTGAAAAAACAATAGGAATAGGGAACAGGGAACAGGCAATAGGGAATAGGGAATAGGGATATTATCTAAAAAACCCGGTTTCTCGGGCGACCTGCGTAAGTCCTATAATTAAACGTTCTCCAAAAAATTCCTAATTTCTTGCCAAATTTCACCTAAAACATTCTCTAAACTGTGATCACTATTCAGTTCAACTAATTTTACCCAAGGTCTGGTTTTTAAATAGTTTCGGCTGGCTTGAATCGGGATAACCTCATCATTAATTCCATGTAAAATTAATGTGGGAATCTGACGCCGTAACTGTTCATCGGGGTATAGAGCCAAATCCTCTAAAAACTGATAATGTAAGGGTAAATCCCTTTTTTCAGCATAATGATAGATCGATAAATACCCTTGGGTTTGCCATTGATTTAATTTTTCTTCCCCTAACTTGGGAAACCATTCCGATAAAAAATTAAACGCAGGAGCCAGTAAAATTAACCGTTTAACCGATAGATTTTGTTCAGCCAATCTAGCCGCAGTTAACCCGCCAAAACTCGAACCTATAACGATAATATCAGCAGTATCCGGGGATAATTCTGTGGGAATTTGTTGCAGTTGTCGGGTTAAAGTTAAATGGGAAAAATCCCCTTGGTTCAAATCAGGAATCTTTAAATTAATCGATAAGGATGCAAAGCGATCGCGCAAATATTGAGCTTTACTAGAAGCGGGACTAGAAGCAAACCCATGTAAGTAAAGATAAGTTTTTTTTCCCATATCCTGCAATGATTAATTCGGTGATTTGAACCGATAGGAAAGTTAAAAAAAATTAGCGATCGCGACGCAGATTTTGACGACGTTCCTGCATTAACTCAGTTAATTGACTGCGCTGTTCTGCGGTTAAAATTTCTCGGGTTTTTAACATCATATTAAACTGAATATCTCCCATTTGTTGTTTTAAGGCCATAAACTGATCATGTTTTTGGCGAAGTTCGCTTTCCGGTGCATTATTAGCCATCAACCCATTTAATTCTTGCTGAAGTTGACGCATTTGTTCTTGTTGTTGGCGGATTTGTCCCTGATATTCCTGGCGAATTTCTTGAATTTTCTGTTGTTGTTCCGAGGTTAAATTCAACAGTTTGAACATTCGTTCTGAACGGTCATTCATTTGCGGTTGATTCGGTGCAGCTTGGGCCATCGATTCCGCCATAACCGGAGTTGAAGCCAATAGAGTCGCCATAGACAGTCCAAATATTGCGACCATAGCCCAGGAATTTAGCTTCATAAATTTACCTCAGAAACAGTGATCTTTGATTGTAATAGATTCTTTAGGTATTGAACCAATTCGGAAAAAAAAGTTCAATCTCTAGCTAGAGATTCCTAAATAAACGTTAGCCAATGGTTAAAAGATAGGCTTCGTGGAGTTGGAGATTGGGAATAGTTAACCGAACTAACTGTTGATTATTCACCCTAATATTCTCCTGTCGGACTGTGGCTAATTCCTTGATTACCTGTTCTCCAGAATCAGGGATTTTTTGAACTTTGAAGACTAAATTACCACTAGAATTCGGTAAATTTTTCAGAATTAATGTAACTCCCGCCGTCGGTGCAGAAAAAGCTTGTTCAAAATAACCGAATAGAATTTGGGCTTTTCCTTCCCGATTAGCACGACTGGCTAAAGCCACAATTTTGGGGTTCGTAGACTGACTGGCAACCCGAGAATTAAAGCCATCTGTGTATGCCTTATAAACCCACCAAACGGCTCTAGGTAAAGATAAATCCGGTGTAACTAAACCATCTAAACTATTATTAAAACAATTATTCGTTCCACTACCTTTATTAATTGGATCCCAACAGGCTCTAGCCGCCGCATTGGGCCGTCCTAATTCGGTGTAATACAAAAAGCCTAAATTTTCGGCGGGGCGATATTGAGCCGTAGGGCCAATAATTTCATTGATATGAATTTCCTGAATTTTGAGACTTTGGTAATTGGGATTTTGTTGTAAACTCCGACGAGCATTATTAATCCGAGCCGTAATTGAGGTAATATCTTGATCATTGAGTTCATGCCAAGATAAAAAGTTCACTTCTAAATTATTATTCTTGCAATAATTCAAAAAGGCAGTCAGAAAATTTTGATCATATTTAGCAATACTCGGGCCACCAATCATCACATTGGGGCCTAATTCCTGACGTAATACCCGATAAGCTCGTTTATAGGTTTCAAAAAACTGTTCCCGGGTTCCTTTCCAAAAGGGATCTCTGAGGTCGGGTTCGTTCCAAACATCCCATAATATGACTTTATCTTTGTGTTGGCGGGCGATTTGTCGGACGTGTTCTTCCCATTTGACATAATCATCATAGGGCCAACCTCGGGGGGAGCCATAGCCCCAGGTATCACTTAAAATCAGTTGAAATTTAGCCCCCAGTCCCACCACTCGTGGGTACAAGTCTAGTTGGGATGTCCGCCATAATTTGGGTTCTAAGGGCTTAATAATATTATCGGGGGGTTGGGTGGCATTTTTACCATATAAAAATCCACTGACCGAACTAATTCCAGTTCTTTGAGCGGCAAAATCAATCGTAATATCGTTTTGTTGTTGTCCCAAAACCTGAAATTGTCCCAGCCCTAAAATACTTAATAAGGTTAGCAAACCGACGAAAACCGGGATAAGTTTTTTCAGTTTGAATTGAGATTCTCTGAATCTTAGATGGGCGGAATTGAACAGATTTAATTTCATAAACTGATAATTAGTAACTTCTAAACTGATAACTGATAACTCGTACAGACGCGCCATGGCACGTCTCTACTGATAGACGCGCCATGGCACGTCTCTACTGATAACTGATTTCTGATTATGCTGATTCGGGTTTGGGTAAGGAAGATGGATGTAATAATAATTCCGCCGTAGAGCGTTTTTCCACCATTTCTCGCGTCACCCGACAGCGTTTAACATCCTTACGGGAGGGAATTTCATACATGACATCTAACATTAATTCTTCCACAATTCCCCGTAATGCTCGGGCTCCGGTCTTGCGACGATAGGCTTCTTGAGCGATCGCTTGAATCGCATCTTCATCAAATTCTAATTGAACATTATCCATCCGCAATAGTTTTTGATATTGTTTCACCAAAGCATTGCGAGGTTCGGTTAAAATAGCCACCAGGGTCGCCTCATCTAAGGGTTCTAAGACTGCTATCATCGGAATCCGACCGATCAATTCAGGAATTAGACCAAATTTGACCAAATCATCGGGTTCCATGTGTTTGAGGGCATCAACGGTGCGTTTATCTTTCGGTTGACTGTCTCCTGGTTGGACAAATCCCATGGACTTTTTGCCCGTCCTCTGCTCCACCAATTTATCCAAGCCGACAAAGGCTCCCCCGCAGACAAATAGAATATTACTGGTATCAATTTGAATACAATCTTGATAGGGATGTTTGCGCCCCCCCTGGGGTGGAACATTAGCAACGGTTCCCTCTAACATTTTTAATAAAGCCTGTTGTACCCCTTCCCCCGATACATCCCGGGTAATTGAGGGATTTTCACTTTTGCGGGCAATTTTATCAATTTCGTCAATATAAACAATTCCCCGTTGGGCTTCTTCCACATCAAAATCCGCAACCTGTAACAGCCGCAGCAGAATATTTTCCACATCTTCCCCGACATAACCGGCTTCGGTTAAAGTTGTGGCATCGGCAACGGCAAAGGGAACCTCCAACATTTTAGCCAGGGTTTCCGCTAAAAGGGTTTTCCCGCATCCGGTGGGGCCAATTAACAGAATATTAGATTTTTGTAACTCAACATTACTATCTTAAGCCGGCCGTCCTGTGGTTTTGGTTTGGAGAAACCCTAACCGTTTGTAATGGTTATAAACCGCCACCGAGAGAACTTTTTTTGCCTCATCTTGACCGATCACGTGGGAGTCGAGATAGGATTTAATTTCTCTCGGTTTAGGGATTTGATTTAAAGCCACCCGCCCTGTGCGTTGTCGCCGTTGGGGAGCTTGAGGGGCTTGGGGACGGGCGGAAGTGGGAGGAGTCGTGGCCGAACTACTGTCGAATAACTCCTCATCTAAAATTTCATTACACAGTTCCACACATTCATCGCAGATATAAACACCTGGCCCTGCAATGAGCTTGCGAACTTGCTCCTGGGACTTACCACAGAAAGAACATTTTAGATGGGAGTCGTACTTGGACATAGTTACCTCATCTTAGGTTATGGGAACGGACTCTCCCGGAATCGGAAGACTCTGGCTGCTGGAGATTACCTTATCTATTAGACCATATTCTTTGGCATCTTCTGCGGACATATAGAAGTCCCGTTCGGTGTCTTCCTCAATCCGTTCGATGGGTTGACCCGTATGTTCGGCTAATAATTCATTCAGCACCCGTTTATGATACAGGATTTCCTTCGCTTGGATTTCAATATCCACAGCCTGTCCCTGGGCTCCGCCGAGGGGTTGGTGAATCATAATCCGAGAACTGGGCAAAGACATCCGTTTCCCTGGAGTTCCAGCGGCTAATAAAAAGGCTCCCATACTAGCGGCCAGTCCGTAACAGATGGTGACAACATCCGGGCGAATTTGCTGCATGGTGTCCAGAATCGCCATGCCTGCGGTCACAGAGCCCCCCGGAGAGTTAATGTAGATTTGGATATCTTTTTCCGGGTCTTCGGCTTCTAGGAACAACAGTTGGGCACTCAGGGCATTAGCCACATCATCATCAATGGGAGTCCCCAGAAAAATAATTCGTTCTCTCAACAGACGAGAATAAAGGTCAAAAGCCCGTTCTCCCATGCCTGATTGCTCAATCACAATCGGCACTATGTTACTCGGAGAAAAGGTTTCAATTCGGCTATCGCTGGTGACTTCAAAATCGGAATAATTATCAATTCGGTACCCGGAAGACTGGGAAAATATCATAAAAACCTCATAGAACAGTGAAATCAGACCCGGGGAGGAAACGTAACGATAGGACGGTTCAAAACCCCAAACTCCCAACCCCAACCCAAGATTATAAAAGAATTTGAGAGGAACGGCAAATGGATTTGATATCCTGCCCCCGGTTAAAACCCTGGGGTTTTCCTGTTCCCCGCCTAAGAATTGGGGGAGCAAAAAAATATGATTCTCCAGAAAACTGTCCTAATATTCAATAATGTTAAACCCTCAGTCAATCTTAATAATTTGATACATAGTCTATAGCCGATCAATTTTTCCCAACAACCTTGATCACCCTAGAGCTAACTTCAAAAAATCTTCAAATTTGTTTGCTAGGTTATAGGAATCCCAGATTAAAGCCCGGGGCTAAATGCCCTGTTTTTAAGCCAACTCAAGCATATTTAAGCCATGATCTTCCAGAATTTAAAGCTTTGGCCTTTCCTTAATAACTTGTATCAACGGATGCAGGTTATTAAAGACAAACCTATGTCTAATGATCCCCCCTTAACTCTGTGGATAGCTCAGGAGGGAATCACACCGATTCGGGATATCGTGATGCAAGAAACCTCGGATCATATTATTTTAAAAGTCTTTATTCCCAGCCTCAAACCCGAAGATTTGTCAATTCGGGTTACATCAGAAACCGTGTTTTTATGCGGGGAAAAAATTGAACAGGTAGAGGTGCCAGGGTACTGTGATTTTACCTATCCTTCTCAACAATTGCAATGTCTGATTCCCTTACCTTATTCCGTCCATCCCGAAACGGTAACGGCGGAATGGGAGAGAAATTTGTTATTGTTGAAATTACCCAAGGAAAAAACCGTTTCCGCCCGGAATCAGGGAATTATTGTCCGGTGTTCCTCGGATTTACAGCATTTATCCCAGGCTTGGGAAATTGACTATAAAAGCTCGTAAATTTTTTGAGTTTCACCGATACCCTGAAACGACAAACCGGGTAAGATA
>DATNRE010000208.1:0-15663 GCA_036703685.1 Candidatus Obscuribacterales bacterium | reverse complement strand
TAATCCTTTCTGATTAGGATATTTAACAATAATAATTCGGGTACTGAGGTGCGATCGCCCCGGAGTTCCTTGGATTAATTGGCTTATGTCAATCACGGGAAGAATTACTCCTCGGTAATTAAATAAACCGGCCACATATTCGGGTACATGATGTACTTTCCTGAAACTAACTCGCGGAATTACCTCAACAATATAGGAACTACTAATCGCAAACAGGTCTTTTCCAGCGTAGAAAAGTAGAATTAGCATTTTTATTTAACCCACGATTGCTGCGTGAGCAATAACAACAATATTAAGCACAACAAATGAACCTGACAGGATCGGAACAGCAAAACGTCGCATTAAATCCCGTGACAATTGTTCCTGTTCTGATTCGCTTAAAAATCGTGTATAAACTAGGAGACTGGCTGTAATGAAAATGTAAATAATTGCCATGATGTGAATGAAATCAATCAGGGTGACGGAATTACTACTTCCTAACTCGGATGTTGCTGTTTGCATATTAACTAAAACGGCAAA
This sequence comes from Candidatus Obscuribacterales bacterium, assembly GCA_036703685.1. Lineage (GTDB taxonomy): Bacteria > Cyanobacteriota > Cyanobacteriia > Cyanobacteriales > Microcoleaceae > Planktothrix. The sequence continues at coordinate 15,144 of DATNRE010000208.1, read as the reverse complement.
CAAAGTCCCGACAAAGATCCCCATTCGATCCCCAAAATCTTCATCCAGTAGCAATGTGATAATTGACAGTGCTACCGCAGCATAAACGCCCAAAGAAAGTTTAAAGAAACTAACTTTGCTCTCCCGATTAATCGTAACTGAAACCACGATGCGCGAACGGTAATTGATATCTTTTGGGATTGACGGATTACCAAAGCTAGTTTGATAAGGAAAATTAACTTGAGAAATCCTAAAATCTGTAATTCTCCAACCCGCCAAATTCATATCTTTCTGATAGCTTGAGCCAGAAAAATCTGGGGTATGAACAAAATTGGAAGCGTCTAACTGGGTTTCCTCTAGTATAATTTGCAATACATGGCGATCAAAGGGATAGTTATTGGTGTCCCAGTTGTAATAGAGAGTTGTACTAACTTCCTGTCCAGACCAGAAGACATTTGTACTAGAGCCAAATAGATCGGACAGATTTTCATTACGGGAAAACCTGTCGTAATTTTTGCTAACTTCCTTACTATCTAAAACCTTCAGGGTTTCTAAAGGTTTCATATTCTCGAAAGGACAGACGCTCCAGATCCAGAAATTTGCTGCAAATGAGTTTTCTGCCGGATTAAAATCTCGCAATGATGTCAAATAAACTCCAATTTGACAAGTTTTGGGAGGGGTCAAAGTCTCCGCACGAACTGGCAAAATTTGATAGATCCAGCAACTAAAACTAACGGCCAGCAAGTAAATAATTAGATAGAATTTATTGACCACTGCTCTGATAGCAGGATGCTGAAGTTTAGAAATATTTTCCCTCAACCTTCAACTCCTTTACTGATTAGGATTAGAGTCATTGCAAGTCAATATCATTGGATGACAAATTCCCTACAATTTAAGTTTTTTGCAGACTTGCTCTTGCCAATAAAACACCGATTTGGACACAAATCATACCCACCACCGCACTTCCGAAAAAATAAGGGAACAGCGTCTGGATATCTCCCTTGGCTAAGAAACCATTGGCTTCTAAACCGTAGGTAGAAAAGGTTGTATAGGCTCCGCAGAAACCCGTTGTCGTCATCAGTCGGAATTCCGGGGAGATCAACCGAATATTCTCGATCGCTAAAGTCAAAATATAAGCAATCAATAAACAGCCAGTGACGTTAATAAAAAATGTGCCATAAAAGCCAAAATCTTTGCCAAAAATTGCTTTGGCGGCTTCGGTGAAATAGAAACGACTTAAAGCACCAAAAATCGCCCCAATGGCTATAGCCAGGGAATAACGTCCTTTCAAAAATTCCATTGTTTTTTGCCTAAAATAGTGATTATTTGCGGTTTTTTTTTAGCTAAATTTCAAGCTGTTTATGAGGTTGGGACTACAACAATATTGGCGATCGCAACGCCTATCATCACCGCTATCAAACCCAAAATTGCACTCCCAGCCCAATAAAAAGCCGTGAGAAAGGTTTCTTTATTCCGCCATAAACTTAGGGTGTCAAAGCCATAGGTTGAAAATGTGGTGTAAGACCCTAAAAATCCCGTTCTAATCAGTAAATCTAATTCTTTAGGATAGCCTGTAATTCCTTTGGAAATGGTGAAAAAAAACCCCATCGCCAAACATCCAGTTAAATTAATCATAAATGTTCCGTAGGGAAATTTAGTTCCAAATTTGGTTTTTGTCCATTCGGTAATTTGATACCGAGATATTGCCCCAGGAACTGCCCCAGCAGCGATCGCTAAAACATTAGTTATGTCTGACATTGGTTAATATTCACCCTATACTAAGTAAGTTGCTGTTTTTTGGAGTATTTTGGGTTCATAATAGAAATGTAGCTGAAATCACAAAATGTTGTTAGAAAACTAAAAATTTTCTATCTTGATCAACATCAGTTTGATTTATTTCCTTATTCCCCAAAAAAGTTGTTTGTTGTTTGAATTAAAACAACTTTTACTCATCCGTCGCTATTATGCCACCAAAATTCAGAAATTTGTATTTTAGCACTATGAATATTTTTAATTATAGATATGCAGCAAATCGATATTAAGCAAATAGACTTAAATTTGTTAATAGTTTTAAAAGTTCTATTAGAGGAAACTAGCGTTACTAAAGCCAGTCAAAAACTGAATTTAAGTCAATCAGCAACTAGCCATGCTTTAAAACGACTCCGAAAAATATTTAACGATCCCTTACTGGAGCGTTCGTCTGCGGGAATGCTTCCTACGCCTAGGGCTTTGGCTTTGCAACTCTCCTTAGAAAGCATCCTGTTTGATATCGAAAAGTTAGTTACAGAACCCATTTTTATCCCCGAATTAGCTCGGGGTACAATTCGGATCGCCGCTTCAGATTACGCCACCACTGTGATCCTGCCTTCGGTTTTGAGAGAACTTTCTTTGAAGAATCCTTATCTTGATATCGAATGTTATGACTGGCATCCTGAAACTTTGGATCGGCTCAAAAGTGGAGAGCTTGATCTCGGTTTAGGGATAGTAGACCTAGATACAACTCATGAATTTGGCTATGAACATTTATTTATGGAGGATTTTGTCTCGATTGTTAGGGTAGAACATCCTATTATTAAAAAAGGGATTACTCTGGAATCCTATATTGCTTTTCCCCATGTTTTAATTACGATTACAGGCTCACCGATTAACTCAATTAAGAAATCATCTAAAAGTCATGTTGATCGCATTTTAGAAGAATTAGGAGTCGAACGTCGGGTCAGGTTAAAGTTACCCCATTTCCTATCTGCGGCTCTAATTGTGGGTCAAACCGATATGATTTTGACTTTACCCCGTCGGATTGCTTTGATATTTGCGAATATAGCTAAAATCACCATATTTGATCCCCCAATTGATTTGGGTCAGTATAACTATATGCAAATTTGGTCTAAAAAGTCTGATCATATTCCCTTTCAAATGTGGCTACGGGATTTGATCAGAATCCAAACTCAAGATATCTAATTTGACATTTGGCCCGGCGTGAACGGACGGGGATTTCATATGTTTTTTTTGAATTCTCGCTTGGTGAAGATGATCTAGGGTATATTGAAGATTACCACTATTGAATATATATTAACCCTAAGAATTTCGCTTGTCCAAATTTACATATTTTTTAAATTAAAATGCACAGAATTGCAGCCACACCCGGCGGATGGAACCCCGATACAGACGGAGTAATTTTTATTGAACAAACCCCCGCACCGATTATTTTTTTAACGGCGGCGGATACGGATATTCAAACCCTAGCCACGGTGGTTTCTAAACTTCCGGCCGATTTTCCCCCGTTGCGAGTTACTAATTTATTGCAATTACAACAACAATTAACCATTGATACCTACGCAGAAACGGTTTTAGAAAAAGCTCAAGTAATTATTTTAAGACTGTTAGGAGGACGTTCCTATTGGTCGTATGGGTTGGAAGTTTTACAAGATATTTTTGCTAAAACTAAAACTCAATTAATTATTCTTCCCGGGGAAGATCGTCCCGACCCAGACTTAATGAGTCATTCCACCGTATCGTTATCAATTGTTGATCAAGTTTGGCGCTACTTAACGGAAGCTGGAGTTGATAATTTTGCCAATGCTCTGTTATTAATTGGTAATCATATTTTTAATAAAAATTATCCGATTATTCCTCCGGTCACTATTCCCAAAGTGGGTTATTATCCCTGGAATCAAACCGTAAAATCCGATGATTATATGGCGACAGTTGGGATTATATTTTATCGCGCCCATTACCTATCCGGTAATTTAGATCCGATAGATGCCCTCTGTCAAGCATTAGTTGAATTAAACTTAAAACCCGTTCCTGTTTTTGTTTCTTCTTTACGAGATCCCGATCTACAAAGGGAAATTTTAACCTATTTTAATTCCGGTATTCAATTATTAATTAATACCACCAGTTTTTCGATTTCTTCAACTTCCGAAGATGAAAGTCAACCGCCTTTATTTTCCTTAGATATTCCGGTTTTACAAGTAATTTTAAGTGGGGGAAGTTTAGAACAGTGGGAAACGAACTGGATGGGACTTTCCCCGAGGGATATTGCCATGAATGTCGCCTTACCGGAAGTCGATGGACGGATTATTAGTCGGGTGGTTTCTTTTAAAGCGGTGGAAAATTGGCATCCCACCTTAGAAACTAATGTTGTGCGATATGTGGCGGTACAAAATCGGATTAATTTTGTCGCGGAGTTAGCAAAAAATTGGGTTAATTTAGGGCAAAAAACCGCATCAAAACGACGAATTGCTATTATTTTAGCTAACTATCCCTGTCGAGATGGACGCTTAGGAAATGGGGTGGGTTTGGATACGCCTACCAGTTGTATTCAAGTTCTAAAAGCCTTAGAAGAAGCGGGATATTTTCTGGAAAATCCGCCTGCAACCGGAGAAGAATTAATTGATCAATTAACAACAGGAGTCACGAATGATCCAGAAGGCTGGGAGTTGCGATCTATGGATCAAAGTTTATCTTTTGCAGACTATCAACAGTATTTTTTAACCTTACCGCCCTCTATTCAAACCGCAATTAATAACCGATGGGAACATCATTTTCAAGAGGAACAAAAAACCGCTAACGGGTTTGCGATTTCAGGCATTCAACGGGGTAATATTTTTATCGGAATACAACCCTCCAGAGGATATGATCTCGATCCAAATTTAAATTATCATGCCCCAGATTTAGAACCCACACCGGATTATTTAGCGTTTTATTATTGGTTGCGATCGCAATTTCAAGCCGATGCTATTATTCATTTAGGAAAACATGGGAATTTGGAATGGTTGCCCGGTAAAAGTGTGGGATTATCGGAAAATTGTTATCCTGAAATAGCATTAGGGGCGTTACCCAATTTTTATCCCTTTATTGTTAATGATCCAGGGGAAGGAACCCAAGCCAAACGCCGCGCCCAAGCGGTAATTTTAGACCATTTAACACCCCCCTTAACCCGTTCGGAACTCTATGGATCATTACAACAATTAGAAGGGTTAATGGATGAATATTATCAAGCCCAAAGTTTAGATCCTTCTCGGTTATCATTGATTTCAGAAAGAATTATTCAGTTAATTCAACAGGAAAACTTAGAGGCAGAATTGGGTTTACCCAAACTGAATAAACAAGCGGTTTTACAGGATCAAAATTCTATTTTTACTGAACTAGATCGCTATTTATGTGAGTTAAAAGAAGCCCAAATTCGAGATGGTTTACATATTTTTGGGCAATGTCCCCAGGGTGAACAGTTAAGGGATTTAATCATCTCTATAGCCCGTCATCCTGATACTAAACGGTTGGGTTTAAGTCGGGCGATCGCCCAGGATTGGCAATTAGAATTTGATCCCTTAACTTCAGATTATGGGGAAATTATTAATCACACTATTAATCATCAATTCTGTCGCACCGTTGGGGATGGAGTTGCCGTTATTGAAGAATATGCGATTAATTTAATTGAAGCATTACCCGCCATCCCCGATCAACAAACATTAATCCAACGGGAATTAAGCTGGATTCAGAATAAATTACTACCCAATTTATTGAGAACATCCGAAGAAATTACCAATCTATTAAAAGGTTTAGAAGGTCAATTTATCAAGAGTGGTGCGTCGGGGGCTCCAACAAGAGGAAAACCCAATGTTTTACCCACGGGACGCAATTTTTATTCCGTTGATATTCGGGCTATTCCAACAGAAACCGCCTGGAGAGTTGGGGAATTAGCCGCATCCGTATTAATTGAACGTTATACCCAGGAAAACGGCGAATATCCCCGCACATTAGGGTTATCAGTTTGGGGAACTTCCACCATGCGAACCGGGGGAGATGATATCGCCGAAGCCTTGGCATTATTGGGAGTAAAACCCGTTTGGGATTATCCTTCGCGGCGAGTAGTTGATTTTGAAATATTACCAGTTTCGATTTTAGGCCGTCCCCGGGTGGATGTGACACTAAGGATTTCAGGGTTTTTTAGAGATGCGTTTCCCAATTTAATTGATCTATTTGATCAAGCGGTAATTGCTGTTTCTAATTTAGATGAAACGGAGGATCAAAATCCTTTAGCTGCTCAAGTTCAAAAAGAAAGCCAATTTTGGATGGCAGAAGGGTTAACAAAAGAACAGGCAAATTTGCGATCGCGGTTAAGAATTTTTGGCTCTAAACCTGGGGCCTATGGAGCGGGTTTACAAGGATTAATTGAATCCCAAAACTGGCAGAATGATCAGGATTTAGCCACCGCCTATATTAACTGGAGTAGTTACGCTTATACCAGTACAAATTCCGGCTATCAACAGGGAATTTCCGCCTCCGAAGCCTTTCAAAATCGGTTAGAAAAGATGCAAATTGTTCTCCAAAATCAAGATAACCGAGAACATGATTTATTAGATTCCGATGACTATTATCAATTTCAAGGAGGAATGACCGTTGCGGTCAGAACTTTGACGGGGAAAAATCCTGAGATTTATTTCGGAGATAATGCTATTCCTGAAAACCCAAAAGTTAAACTTTTAAAAGAAGAAATTGCTAAGGTCTATCGCTCCCGGGTTATTAACCCTAAATGGATCGCTGGAGTCATGCGACATGGCTACAAAGGAGCTTTTGAGCTATCAGCAACCGTTGATTTTTTATTCGCCTATGATGTGACGGCAAATTGTGTAGAAGATTTTATGTATGAAGGAGTGGCAAATGCTTATGTTTTTGATCAGAAAGTGCAACAATTTATTCAAGAAAAAAATCCTTGGGCGTTACGCGATATGGCGGAACGATTATTAGAAGCCCATCAACGTCAATTCTGGCAAACGGCGAGTCAAAAGATGATCGAACAGTTAAGGGCAATTGTTCATGAAGCGGAAGGAATTATCGAAGGTAAGGTTTAACCCGATAGTTTTGATTTATAATCGGATTAAGATAAACCCCGACTAACCTAAATTATCTAATTTCAGTTAACAATTGCTATGAGTCTATTATCTATATTGAGCTTATTGATGAGATCAACCCTTAGAAATAGTGGGGTAATGGCGATAGTTCCTCTAATGATATTCATGGTGGGGTGTTCATTTAAAGAATCTTCTCAACCTTCTGTTGGTTCCCAAAGTGCGATCGCCGCTTCCGTCACCCCTCATTCTCAACCGTTAAATCAAAATCAAATATTAGGAAAAAATGAAAATTTACTCTCTCAAAATCCTGCTAAATCTCAAACTTGTACTGAACAAAATCCCTTTGATGAATCGGTTAAATTTGCTCTACAAGCCTCTAATTTAGCCCAAACCGCTCGATCTCAAGCTGATTGGGATGAAGTCGCCCGCCTCTGGTTACAGGCGGTGGCGTGGATGCAAGCGGTTCCCCCTAATAGTCCTAGACGCACTTTTGCTGAGAAAAAAGTGGTGGAATATATGCGAAATTTAACCTATTCTCAACAGCAAGCCGCGCGATCGGGTTCGGTTTCCCAGTTTCCTAGTTTTGATAGTGAACCTTTAGATAAACAATTACAATTGTATTTGTCTTATTTGAGTACCGTGGGCAAACCGGATATTTTAATTGTCGGAAGTTCTCGGGCTTTACAAGGGGTTGACCCGGCACAAATGCAGCAGGTTTTAGCCCAAAAAGGATATCGAGATTTGAGGATTTTTAACTTTGGGGTAAATGGGGCAACGGCGCAGGTTGTAGACTATATTTTAAGAAAGGTTTTAACGCCTGATCAGCTACCAAAATTGATTATTTGGGCCGATGGTGTCAGGGCTTTTAATAGTGGGAGAAGCGATCGCACCTATCAAGCCATTATCGCTTCCCAAGCACATCAAAAAATAGCGGCGGGGATTCGTCCCCAGTTGGCAAAAACTGAACCGAGTCCACAAAAAAAATGTTATAGTTTTCCCGATTCTTGTAAAACAAAGGATCGTTCTAAATTCCGCTTTCAAACTTCTAGTTTCGTCAATTCAGAAAACTTTAATTATATTCCCTTAGTTAATAATGCTAAAAAGATTGAGTCTAATAACTTAGTCTATTATCCTTCTGAATTCAATTCAAAAGCCACTCTAGTTTCCTTAAATGCCATTGAAGCTAACGGTTTTTTACCCCTATCCGATCGCTTTAATCCCAATACTTATTATCAACAAAAACCCTATGTTTCAGGAACCTATGATGGGGATTATCGCGGATTTAATTTAGGAGGAGAACAAGCTAGAGCCTTTGATTCCGTGGTGGCATTTACGAGTTCTAAGAATATTCAATTAGTCGTGGTTAACTTACCGATCACGGATGATTACTTAGATTCAGTTCGTTGGTCTTCGGAAGTCGAATTTAATCAACAAATGAAACAGTTAGCTCAAGAATATAGCTTTATTTTTATCAACTTATCAGAAAAAGCCTTAAGGCAATATCAATATTTTGTTGATCCGAGCCATTTAAACCGCTATGGGGCTAGTTTAGTGGCGCGAGAAATTGCGGCTAACCCGACGATTCCTTGGCCCCGGGTTAGATAAGATTAACAGGGTTTTTTAATATAATAAACCCTGTTTTCCCCGGGAATTATTGAGAGGGTAAATCACCAAAGTGATCGCGGTATTGTTGCAATAAGGTTTCCATTTCTGCTAGTTTTTGTTGAGCATTGTCAGCCCGTTGGCGTTCTTGTTCAGCCCGTTGGCGTTCCTGTTCTAATTGTTCGCTAACTTCTTGATAGGATAAAAACGGGATACCATCGGGACGATAAATTTCTAATTCTTCCCCAGATAACTCATAGCGAATGCCTAAACGGGGACTCACCCAACCGTTAATTTCTTCAATTACATCTAAACCCATTTCCCGACGAAACCACCCTTGCAATTGATTCCTGTCCGGGTCATAGATATAATATTCTTCTACCCCATAACGGTCATAAAATAACAGCTTTTTTTCCATATCCGTTTGGGAATTACAAGGAGAAAGAATTTCAAAGACAACTTGAGGGGCAACTCCATTTTCTTGCCATTGTTTATAGGATGGGCGATCGCCTTTTGGTCTGCCCAAAGCAATCATCACATCCGGTGCTTGTACAATTGTATTGCGCCCTTCCACGGGATACCAAAATAAATCTCCGGCGACAAATACATTCGGATCATTTGCATAAAGTTGATCTAAATTCTGTTTAATAATAACAATCCAACGGAATTGTTTAGTATTATCAGCCATTGGTTTACCGTCACTTTCTGGATAAATAATATCAGAAGATGGCAGAGATTGTAGTTGAACCATAACTTTATTTTAGCTCTATCAGTCTAGTGTAACCAATTTATCCAATTTTGGTAACAGATCAGCGATAATAATAACAAGACGATGAGAAATAATAGGATAGTATCGTGGAAATTAAACAGGTGATCATCGCCCATAAAGCCCGAGATCCGTTAAGCAAACGCTGGGCGGAACAATATGCCAAACATTTAGAACAGCGCGGATGTCATGTGTTAATGGGGCCGAGTGGGGCTAAAGATAACCCCTACCCGGTTTTTCTGGCTTCTCGTAGTGTTTCCATTGATTTAGCTATTGTGTTGGGTGGAGATGGCACAGCCCTCGCTGCTGCCCGACATTTAGCCCCGGAAGGAATTCCTATTTTAGCGGCAAATGTCGGAGGACATTTGGGGTTTTTAACCGAATCTTTTGAAGATGTTGAAAATACGGAATTAGTGATTGATCGACTATTTGAAGATCGCTATGCGGTGCAAAGTCGGGTGATGTTACAAGCGACGGTTTATGAAGGCAATCGCACGAATTTAGAACCCGTGAGCGATCGCTTTTTAGCATTAAATGAAATGTGTATTAAACCCGCTTCCGCCTATCGAATGCCGACATCATTTTTAGAAATGGAAGTGGATGGAGAAGTGGTTGATCAATATCAAGGAGATGGTTTAATTGTGGGAACTCCCAGTGGTTCCACCTGTTATAATACCTCCGCCGGAGGGCCGATTTTACACCCAGGAATGGCGGCGATTACGGTTACTCCAATTTGTCCTTTGAGTTTATCTAGTCGTCCGATTGTTTTACCTGCGGGTTCTGTTGTGAGTGTTTGGCCGTTGGCCGACACCGAACATGATACTAAACTTTGGATGGATGGGGTCTTAGCCACCTCTATTTGGCCGGGTCAACGGGTGGATGTTTCCATGGCAAATTGTGAGGCAAAATTTATTATTCTGCGGGAAAATTATTCATTTTATCAAACCTTACGAGAAAAACTACAATGGGCTGGGGCACGAATTCGGCATATTAATAATCATCGGAATTAAACTCAATAGGAAACTCTCACACCAGATTAACTCCGAATCCGAAATCCTCAAGCTCACCTTTGTAGATAGGGGTATAAAACATCTACAAAGGTTGAATTGAAGCCAATGGAAACCCGACTGCAACAACTTATCCAAGAATTAGAAGACTTAGTAGAAGAAGAAACAGAAAGTTTAAATAATCCTTGGATAACTCGATCTAGGTTAGATGAGTTATTTCATCAAAAATATGGATCTACCCTAGAAAATTTGTTGCAAACTCATGGCTATTATGACCTAAAAGTGTTGCTGAGAAAAACCAATATTTTTGCTATTTATGAAACACCAATTCCTCACAAATTTTATATTGCTTTACTCCGAAAAACCGTTTCTGGCTATCGGCAATCTTCGTGGGACAGTAAATCAATGTTTTATACAGTAAAACGTCCTTGGAAAGTTGATAGAAGTATTATCAAACATTTACAGAATCAAGGATATTCTGAAAAATCTGCTAAAGTTTCCCCAACAATTCAGAGTTCAAAGCCAATCTCTAAAAAATTTAATCCCACTAACAAAACAATTAAATCTCAGGACGATTTTAAATTTTGCTTAGTAGAAATAGTTAAATATTTACTGTCAAATAGCCCAGAAAATTATGTCAAAATCGATGAACTAAACAAAATATTCTACAGAAATTATGGTCAATATCTCAGAGAAGTTAGGCGTAATATTTTTCCCGATATTAAATTGATAGATATACTGCAAACTATTCCAGAACTCAAATTAGAAAAAATTAAGGATACTTGGCAGATTACTCTTAATATTAGCTAAGTTATTGGGAATGTAACCCTAGATGTAGGGGTAATTCATGAATTACCCCGACTCTTGATAGGGGTGATGCGTAAGTCCTGATTAAGAAGATTTTATGGATTTTATATCAAAAATGATTTAACGCATTGCTAAAACAGAAAAATTAATTGATAAAGATTTAACATTTTCATCAATTAAATTAGGATAACTTTCTTTAATTTTTTCAAAACTAATCATTTTTTGCAGAAAGTCACTATTAGTTATTGAAAAGTTAGAATCAAATTCAATGATAGGAGAATCTGAAACAATGGTTAATTCTCCCCATTCACCTATTAAATAATAGGTTTCATTTTCCATAAAAAACGCATCAATATTACCATAATCCCAAGTTCCATCAGGATCAACAATTGGGAGCATTTTATTTAAAGTTAGATTATAGGTTTGGGGATGGGGAAATTTTAAAGTTATGCTTCGATAACAATACTGTTCTCCAGGTAAAGGAGAAGTGTAAAGCGGATGATTTTCTGTCAAAATAGCTTCTAAAAAGAATTCTATAGAGGTATCAGTTTTGATGCCCAATACATAACTATCTTCAAGATAGATATTTTCTAAACCTGCTAACTGCCAATAATTAAGTCTATCCATAATTGAGGAATATAATTCAGCATTTAGCTATCAGTTAGTTGGATAATTTGCTTCGGCAAAACACTCATTGCTTGTTTTTGAAAGGAGGCATAAATACTTCTACTTTATGCTTATTAACATTTTCAGTAAAAATAAGCTGTGAACATTCAGAACGTAACGTTTTCCATAGCATTGTTTCTTCATAATGCTCAAGTTCTGCGGGAATGTAATCTAGGAGACTTTTAGAACAAACAACGATTAATCGTTCTTGAACACGAGAAAAAGCAACATTAGAACGATTAAGATTTAGTATAAATTCCACATTTTTACTAATTGCAGATGGATCGCTTGCTGTTGCCGAAACAATAACGTTTTGACGTTCACCCCCTTGTAATTTTTCTACAGTATCAATCACATCAACAGCTTTTCCATAGTAATCTGCTAACTTTGTTTTAAGTAGCGTTCTTTGGGCGCGATGTGGGGTTACAATCGCAACAGAGCCATCAGTAATTTCTCCACCTGCATTAAGAATCTGTTTAATTATTTCTACTTCAACTGTATTACTGCGTCTTGACTGACGCTCTGAATGAAGGACAAGATAAAGACCTCCATTTCCTTGTAAAAGTTTTTGCCAAGTTCCTGTAACTTCTTTTTCTTCTATACCTTGATCTTTTTCTTTTCCTTTTAGCTCAATATCATCTTTCCAATAAAGACGTGCAATAAGTTCACGAATCACTGGGGGTAAACGATGAGTAAAATCTAAAGCAGAACGCAGAATTGATTCATCAGTCACCTTAACATCTAAGTTTTCTTTAAGATTTTGAATCGCTTGGTATGCACTAACATAAGGTTGATAAAGTACAACAGGAGGACGGTCTTCATTTTCCCAGTCATGGGTAACAATAGGAGCAAGTTGTCGATGATCTCCTGCTAACATAATCTCACCGTCATTTCTGACTAATGTAGCTAAAGCAAGAAAGTGGGGAAATACCATCATGCTTGCTTCATCAACGATTAGAGTAGTTGTTTTAAAGCCTTCAGGATATCGCTTGCAAAACCTTTTTCTACTATTTAATTCATCTACCATCTTTAAAATTGCGCTGGTTGTACCACCAATGACTAATACAGCATTAGAAAGCATTTGATTGACTTTTGTAACACAAGATTTGGCTTCAAAGTCTTGTATATTTCCACCTGTTTGCTGAACTTCTGAAGAATGTACTTTACTCAACCTGATCGTTGGTATTGTAAGTCCAGATTTAGCTGTGTGTTCGTTCAAAATAGGTAAAAGTCTGTATAAACGTAAAAGTAAATTATCTACAGCCGTATGAGTAGGAGCCGTAACAAGCACAATATTGCCAGCACAACGACGTGCTAAGATCCTCATAAAAGTAGCGATCGCTGTCGTTTCTGTTTTACCTGTACCTGGAGGCCCCTGTAAAAGTTGAATCCTTGTTTTTAGTCCATCTATGACTGCTGTGATTTGCTTATCATCTAGCTTTTTACTATTATGTAGTGGTAAAGTTTGGAGTAAATGGCGATATTCTGCTAAATCACTCACTGGAAGAGCAGTTTGTGGTGGAATTTCAGGATTTTGCGGAGCAAACCACTGACAGATATGATTTCCTTGACTATTTTGTAATGTTTGATCAACTCTTCCAGCCACAAAGTCTGAAGGACTTTCATCAATAGTGGCATAATCATAAATATCTACTCCACTTTGAAAAAAACGACCACGAAGTTGATAACGATCTGGACTTTGTGTTTGTCTAACTGCAAGTTCAATCTCTCCACTATCCCAGTCAATTACTTCTACTACACAGGTGCTTCCACCAGCAAAAATTTGATTAATTGTTTGACCTTGATGTGGATTATCAGAACTCGGACTAAGCCTAACAAAAGAACCTACATCAATGGTACAGTTAGCTTGCAAGATTTCAGAAGTAATACTGTATTTATCAAGATTAATCTTTGCTGTTAATTTATTACCCTGTGAAACTACATTTTTAACAGGGATTGTTCTCCCCAAAGAAACACGATAGATAGGTGGGACTAAATGACTTGCAATCCAATCTGTTACCTTAACGTGCTGATCTAAACGAAGGAAATCAATACCTGCTTGAGCAGCATCATCTACACCTAAACTGAAATCAGGCAAATCAGCGATGGTTAATGGTTCTTTGGTTATATCTGAATTCTTAAACCGAATTCCTTCTTCAATCCATCTGATAGCATGAGTGCGAGCGCGAAAATACTCTTCTAAATAATTAATGTTTTTGGCTTTGTTGTAACCTTCAATAGAGGTTTTTAATTTTGCGGTAAGTTTTGGATCATTTGGGTTAGGAAGTTGTCCCCACAAGGCACGCCAATAAGCTGCGCTTAAAGAATTAAAGTATCTTAGCCTAATTTCAAACTGATGTTGACAAACATTTTGAGAACTTGATGTTGTCCATTGATTATTATTATCTATCGGTAAACTTGTTTTAAAGTCAAAGACATCTTGAGAAAAAGCCTGATCTAAATTAACCAGTTGGCCATTAATTTCTCGTTTCCAGTGGTAACGTCTTCCATACCATTTAAGAGATGTTACAACCGCTAAATCTCTTCCTGTCCATCCCAACGCATAACGACGATCTACCTCATCATAGAGACAAGAATAAATCAATTGTTCTAAACTTTCACGACAACCAAGTAATTCTCGCAAATGGCTTAGAAGTTTAGAGTCAACACGGGAACACCCTTCAACCAATTGAGTCATTTCCTGACGTGACCAAATATAAAAATGAATAGGTGCTTTTTCTGTTCTAGCTACTTTGGCAATTTTCCCAACTAACTTTGATAAAAATCCCTGTATTAGCTGTTTTTCAGAACCATTATCTACTTTATATTCTCCTGTCCATGCTGATGTTTGGAACTCAATTACATCTTCCCCTTCTAGTTCTTTTTCTTTATAAATAGATTTCTGGTTTTCATCATATCCTTCTTCTATATATTCTTTAATATTAGGATCTGGTTGCCATTTTCCATCTTCATTTTGTAGGAATTTTGGATCTAATTTACCTTCACTTTTAGTTATGTGAGCAGCCAGCGCACCGATTCGATTTTCAACATAATCATATTCAATAGAAAGATAGACACGGATGAGACGTTCATTGTTAATTAAATGTTCTGGTAGTTGACTTTGAACTCCTGAATAATTGGGTAGTGCTTGTACTTCATAAATATTTGGATCACAATCTCCACCAGGAAGAGTGCTCCTACGGGTTTTTGCCTTTAATTTAAGCAATTCTAAATTATCCGTAAAACTTATATCTTGTTGAATTTGAATAACTTGATTGCCTGTTAAATCGAGATCGGCTAAATCATCAATAGTATTTATACCTGCTTTCTTCAATACAGTAACAATTGATGAATCTATTCCCAATAATTCTAAACGACGTTCTCTGGCACTCTCAGCTAAACAATGCACACTCAATGTACAGTCACTACATTTTTGGTCTAACTGATAGTCTAAATCAGCTAA
>DATNRE010000207.1:0-4418 GCA_036703685.1 Candidatus Obscuribacterales bacterium | reverse complement strand
GGTATAAAAGTCCTAGGAGAGTGTTAAGGCAGTTGAAAGCGCATTTCACCTTCAATGTAACTCAATTTTCTATTAATATAAATAGGACAATCTTCAGTTAAAATGAATCAAGTTAAGACTATTGGCGAAAAATGAACACCCTATCTACTCCCACAATTCCATCTCAAACCCTAACCAAAATTGGTGTCATTGGAGGGGGACAACTGGCTTGGATGATGGGAATAGAAGCGGCATCTTTAGGGGTTTCTTTATTTGTTCAAACGCCCCAAACGGATGACCCGGCTGTACCTTTTGCCACGGAAACTATTTTAGCCAAAATTGATGACGCCACAGCCACGGCAAAATTAGCGACTCATTGCGATGTCATTACTTTTGAGAATGAATTTGTTGATTTAAATGCCCTCTCTAAACTAGCAGAACAGGGGGTTTGTTTTCGTCCTCGCTTGTCGGCTTTATCTTTATTGTTAGATAAATATGATCAACTCAGTTATTTAGAAAAAATCGGTTTACCTATTCCTGAATTTCAACTTTTAAACCCCGAAAATGGTAAAATAATTGATCATAATTTGGGTTATCCGGTGGTTTTGAAAGCCTGTCGCTATGGCTACGATGGACAGGGAACTTTTATCATGAAAAATGCTGAGGAATTATTGCAAACTTGGGCAAAATTCCACTATCCTCCGATGTTATTACAAAAATTTGTTCCGTTTGAACGGGAATTAGCGGTGGTTGCAGCGCGATCGGTGGCGGGAGATGTGGCAGTTTATCCAATAGTTGAAACCGTACAGAAAAATCAAGTTTGTCATCGGGTGATTGCTCCAGCTAATATTAATAAAAGTATCGCTGAACAGGCAGAAGCGATCGCCATAACCCTACTGAATAGTTTACAAGTAATTGGTGTATTTGGCATAGAATTATTCTTAACACCCGAAGGGGAACTATTAGTGAATGAAATCGCCCCCCGTACCCATAATTCCGGTCATTTTAGTTTAGATGCCTGTGAGACTTCCCAATTTAAACAACATTTAAGGGCGGTCAGTGGTTTACCTTTAGGGAATACCGCTTTAAAATGTAGTGGGGCGGTGATGGTGAATTTATTGGGGTTTGAAACTGCCAATAGTGAGTATTTAGAAAAGCGTCAAAAAATTGCAGAAATTCCTAATTCCTTTATTCGTTGGTATGGAAAAACTGCCTCTCGCCCGGGTCGAAAATTAGGTCATGTAACGGTATTAATTCATACAGAAAATGATCAAAATATAGAACAAGAAGCAAATGCGATCGCGGATCAAGTTGAATCAATTTGGTATTCCTAGGATGGTTAATTATTAACGGTAATTTAATCCTATCTTTAGGGGCAATTCATGAATTAACCCTTTATTCAGTGATGTGTAAGTCCTGTTAATTTGCCAAGGGCAAGTAAGGCACTTCCATAGGCGGCTTCTGTATGAATAGAATTAACCATATTAACGTTTAAATAGCGCTGACGAATAGCTGTCCAAATTGGATTTTTTGCCCCCCCTCCGGCGGTATAAACTTGAGTTAGGGGAGTTGCACCCAGTTGTTGTAAAAGTTGATAACCTTGGGCTTCAATTTTGGCAATTCCTTCTAATAAACCCTGTAAAAATTCCACGGGATTCTCGGGACGGGGTTGGAGACGGGGGAGTAATTCGGGGTCATTAATGGGGAAGCGATCGCCTTTTTTTATTAAGGGATAATAATTTAAGTTACTATTAGAATTAGGGTTAATTTGACGGCTGAAATTTTCCAGTGACCGATCACTAAAAAATTGACGTAAGACCGCACCCCCGGTATTAGAAGCACCTCCAGTTAACCATAAATCTCCTAAACGATGGCTATAAATACCATATTTAGCATGATTTACAGGACTATTACTGAGAAGTTTTAAAACTAAAGTTGAACCTAAAGAGGTTACTGCTTCCCCTGGAATCTTGGCCCCACTGGCTAAAAATGCGGCTATACTATCGGTAGTTCCTGCACAGATAACACAGGTTTTTGGCAATTTTAACTGTTCTGCTATTTCGGGGGTAATAGTGGTAATTGGGGTTCCAGGGGCAACTATATCAGGTAGTTTTAATAATTCTAAATTTGTCAGGGATTGTAAACCGTTAATCAACCAGTTAGGATAGGTCAAATTCTTGACATCGTAGCCCAATTTTAAGCTATTATGATAATCACTAATCCCTAATTTTCCATGGAGTAAAAAGCCTAACCAATCGGCTTGATGGAGAAAATAGTGGGGTGCGGATTTTTGGGGTTTAGTATTGGCAGTTTCAACGGTTAACCACCAAATCAGTTTGGCTAAACTAGAAGTAGCACTGTTAACAATATGATCGGCAGGAGCAATTTTTTTTAACTGTTCTAAAATAGTAATAGCCCGACTATCATTATATAGAATTGGGGATTGTAGTGGAATGCCATTAGTATCACAAAGTAGCACGGTGGCTGAGGTTCCATTAATAGCGATCGCATCAATTTGACGGCGAAAATGTAACGGAATTTGTTGAATTACGTCAAACAGAGCCGTTTTCCAAATGCTCACCCATTCAGAGGTATCCGTAAACGGGGGGGGAAAAGGAAATTGAGTTTGGGCCACCACTGTCCCTTGGGAATTAATGGTAATCGAACGAGCGCCGGACGTGCCAAAATCAATCCCGATATAAAAATTAACCATTGTTTCTATCTAAGTTCAATTCATATTTTTTTATTTATAGTACAATCGTAGGTTTGTGAGTTATAAGATCAGGAGTTATTTTGTTAAGTTTTAATAAAAATTGCGGAAACCATAAAATTTCTCTGGACGTTTATTGCTCACAAAGTTATAAATTAAGGGTCGGTAGTTGAACTTTAATCGGATGAACTGCTGGGGATTGAACTCTTAATACCTTAATCGAGGATTTTATGGATACTCTTGCTTACAATCATCTCGTTTCTGCCTATGAGTCCCCTCGCCAAACCCATTTCAACGGGGATTTGGTACTATTTCGATCTGTGAATTGGAGTAAAATATCAACGGCTTGCTGGTTGCCCATTGTCGCAACTGCCATTGGCTTGTCTATGCTGAGTTTCAGCCAACCCGCGAGCGCTGCCCTCTCCCGTGGCGATAGCGGTCATAGCGTTAAAAGTGTTCAATATGCGTTGCAGAATTACGGGTATTTTGGCGGCAAAGCCACGGGTTACTTTGGGTCGGTGACAAAACACGCCGTCATCGCCTTTCAAAGAGATTATGGCTTAAGTGCTGATGGCGTAGTTGGCCCGGCAACGGCATCGGCCCTAGGAGTAGGCAGTTATCACAAACCCAAAAAACATCACTATAGCCATGCCAGTTATGGCTGTAGTCATCATTGCGGTGGCGGTGGTGCTCTGTCCCGGGGTGATAGTGGCTATGATGTCAAAAAATTACAAAATCGTTTAGCCAACCTGGGTTATTTTCATGCTAACTCCACGGGTTACTATGGAAAATTAACCGCTAGTGCTGTTAAATCCTTTCAATATAGCTGTGGACTCTCGGCTGATGGTGTTGCTGGCCCAGCAACCATGGCCGCATTAGGCATTTAGATTCTTTTTGTAGAGACGTTGCACGCAACGTCTCTACGGGGTTAATATTAACGTAACCACAATTTAATCGTTTTGTCCTTACTTCCACTAACTAAACTATTCCCATCGGGACTAAATTTAATCGAATAAATCTCATCTTGATGTCCGGTTAAGGTATTTAATAATTCTGCCGTTTTTAAATTCCATAGTTTAATAGTTTTATCCCGGCTTCCACTGGCAATAATCGTTTGATCAGGACTGATAGCGACGGATAAAACATCGCTAGAATGTCCGGTTAAAGTCTGAATTAACGCTCCAGTTTCTAAGTTCCAAACTTTAACGGTATCATCTAAGCTACCACTAACAATAATTTTACCATCGGAACTCATTGCCAGCGATCGCACTCCTTCTAAATGTCCGGTTAAAGTATTTAATAATTCTCCGGTTTCTACCTGCCAAATTTTAATGGTTTTATCTTGAGAAGCTGTAACTAATAATTGACCATCGGGACTAAAAACAACCGCATAAACCTGGTCTTGATGATCGGTAAAATTCTGTAAAATAGCCCCCGTTTGTCTATCCCAAATTTTCACAGTTTTATCCGCACTCGCACTGGCAATTTTTTGATTATCGGGACTAACATCAATTGACCAAATCGTGGCTAAATGTTCTAGGGGTGGATACTCTTTTCCAGTGGTCAAATTCCATTCTAAAATCCGCCATAACCCACTTCCAGAGGATATTTCTGTGCCATCGGAGTTAAAATCTACAGCATAAATTGGGGAGAAATCTCCGACTAAACTTTTAGTTTCATTTTTACTTTTAAGATCCCATAATTTTAAAGTTGTATCTTGACTTCCACT
>DATNRE010000206.1:0-11584 GCA_036703685.1 Candidatus Obscuribacterales bacterium | reverse complement strand
CTTCATATCTATCAATTTTATGGGGATCTTTTCCAGACATTTCTGGTGGTCTATATTCATCAACACCAACAGTACAACGATAAACTTTCTGTGTTCGAGGATCAGTTACTTGAAAGGAATCCGTATCAATAATAGAAACATAAGTATTAGATTTAACTAGAATATTTCTGCTATTAATATCTCCAATGACATAATTTTTTTGATGGATACATTGCATAACAGAGGCAATATTCATCGCTGCTGTATGTAAGTAAATCCAATTAAAACCAGGAGCCTTTTGTTTACGAGCTTTGGGATGATGTATGATAGAAAATTCTAAAGTATTAGCAATATAAGGAAGCAAAAAACCTTTGGGTGTCCCGCTATTATCTACTAGAACACATTTAGGCCAAACAATGGAAACATGACCTTTATTCAGAGTTGGATCATCGGGAGGATTATTGATCATTAACCGTAATTTAGGCCAAGTATCAGCAATCATTTGCTTAGTATATATTTTAGCGACTAAACCCGATTTGCTAGTTGTCCAAATCTCCGCTTCACCACCTTTAGCAATTTCTTGGATTAAATTAATCCATTCTCCAGTTGTTTCACATTTGTAACTGCTCATAGTAATTACCTATTTTTTTGGTTTACAAAAAGGTCAAAGATAAAAATGAGTATTAAGCTATATATAAAGTAAAATAATATTACGAAAAATTGATTAGGAATATTTTTAATGAAGGCAGAAATCAACGTCATCACAATAGCACCAACAGCTATAGCCAATACTTTTTTTATCCAAAATGGTAATAAAACCAGACTAACTTCTCCACTCCAATAAGTTTGAGATGCTGAAACATTTTGATTAAAAACTTTTACTTTTTTAACGTGGATTGACTTAATATCATTAATATTTAAGGGTATTAATGATATCAATGAATTTGTCTTATTTAAAGGACGTTGAGATATTAGATAGATTCCCAAAGTTTGTTCTTTAATTTCGGATATAATCTTAAGATTAGGATCTTGACATCTTATTAATTTATAAATCTTTTGTTCAACTTGATCGAGTGCTTGATCCCTATCATCGGTAGCTTCTTGAGATTGATTAGGTGATTTATGATGTGGTGATGGAGATGATGAAGGAGCAGATTTCTGGACAGGTTTACTAATATTAGAAGACTGAGTTTTTACTGAATCACTTATATTTTCTTCCTGTTGAATACACAACAATACAGTTTTATCATCATCGGTTTCTTGGTTGACTTGCTCAGAATTTAAAAAATCTCTCAGTATATTTTCCTTCTCCGTTGGAGTTGTATTGGAGCGCATAATTTGTCTTTCTAAAGGCTCAAAAAACTTGTCATAAGCTATCCAATTTTGAGATTTTAATAACGAAATATGTTCTATCCCATCAGTAGCAGCACAAATAAAATCAACGGCTTTTGGAATGACTGTCACTTGCATTTCTTGACTTGCTGTAGAGGAAGTTATAGGTACAGTTTCATTACCATATTCTCCCTTCGTAGGTCGAAATAATAGTTCGTAAGTTGCCTCCTCTTGCGGACGAATCACAATTAGTCCATCACCAACCTGCATAGCGGCAAGCCAGTCTGGGGTAGCGACAAAAGCCAATAGGGTACAAGCTAAGTCTCTGACAGAATAGCCTTGATTTTTAGCTTCAGTTTTAATTTCTGTTACTACAGATTTAAGTAAATTTTCAAAAAAAGCTCTAGCTTGACGCTCGTTTAGGCGGGTATTTAACCAGTTTTTTTGATTCAGAAAATCAATAGCTGTCTTAACTGCTATTTGTGAACCTAACTCCGAGTGAGCCGCGCTTCCCATCCCATCAGAAACAGCACCAATCATCACCTGTTTATTTGAGATAATTTGATAACCAAAATTATCTTGACAGGGAGTATTATTTTTAGTGTGTCCTATGCCTTGTTCTTTCCATCCGACTGCTTGCCACTGCATAAAAAACCTCGTATTTAGGTACTAATTACCCATGTCGCAGGTGGAAGAGCAGTCTGATCACCGGGTTTACTAGCGGATACGACTGACATTGAATTAGATAACCACTCAAATAATGCTTGAAAATCTAGTCCTTTTAACATCACAGGTGGCTTATTAGTTGGAGCAATCTGTGAGAGGATATTTATATTTGCTCCTTGAACACCAATTGCCCAAAATTGGACTCCTTTATTGGCAGCCAATTGTCGAACCATTTGGGCTGCATTTTGCCAACTGTCAGTAGGGCCGCCATCTGTAATTAGTAAGACCCAAGGACGATAATATTCAATCCCATTATTTCTATAAACGGCTTTGCGAGATTCTAGGAGATTGAGTCCTGTTTCAATGGCTTGACCCATTGCGGTTGAACCCGTAGCTGACAGAGAAGGAGGATTAAATTGGTCAACGGTCACGAAATTTTGAACAGTGTTTACTGAACTATCAAAGGTAATAATCGCAACTTCTACACGCCTAGAGGCAAAATGATCTTGGCTGAGTTCTTGCTGAAAAGTAACCAATCCTTTATTTAACTCTTGAATCCGTTGACCACTCATTGAACTTGATGTATCGAGAAGCAGTACAACTGCACAACGAGAATCAGGATTATCTGCAAATTCAATATCTAAAGTCATACACTTTTCCTTTTTATTTAGAAATCTTCAAATTGTTCGTAGCTGGACTGTTATCGGCCAAGAATAAATCCTGTCCCATTACAGGGGTTGCATCGGCGTCCGCCTTGTCCACCACATTTGTTACAGGTTTTTCCGTTAATTTTTCCTGTTTTCTTACAATCTTCGCAGGGCAAAAACTTTAAGCCCTTACAGTTAGGACACTTGGTCTGTTGAACATCTTTTCGTTTACCGCTA
This sequence comes from Candidatus Obscuribacterales bacterium, assembly GCA_036703685.1. Lineage (GTDB taxonomy): Bacteria > Cyanobacteriota > Cyanobacteriia > Cyanobacteriales > Microcoleaceae > Planktothrix. The sequence continues at coordinate 8,723 of DATNRE010000206.1, read as the reverse complement.
TAGTCCGATTCCTTCTCGCCTTTATGCTGTTCGCTCACAATACACCTCTGGTTAGGGATTTTTTAACGAAAAATGCTGAAATTTGGGGATTTTAGGTGAATCCTTCGTGATTCTTGCCTGTTGCTGATTTGTGTGATCTTTTTACCATCTTACAGGAAGCAATCTTAACTGTGATCTGTAAACAAACAGGAATTGTGTTAGGATACTAACAGGACATTAAGGACACGACATCATGACTTCCCTTGATCAACAGTTCAACCAGGCTGCACTCCATTGGGACTTGGAAACCCTTTATACTGACCTCGCCTCTGCTAAGGGAAAACGCCTGACACCGATGGAAAAGCTGCATTTGCGGGGGTTGTTGTGTGGGTTTAGTCCGGCGGAAATTGCCGAACAACTGGGAAAAAACGTTAAAGGTGTGAAAACTGACCTCTGTGTGACGTTATATCGATATGTGAAAAGTTTGGTAGATAAGTTAGATGCTCGGATTGAAAGTTGGCGAGAAGTTACAGAATGGTTAGAAGAGGCCGGATATAAACGACAGACACCCCCTGAGATTCCCGTTGATAGTTTGCTTACTGAAAAAAGTATTATTAATATTTCTAATATTCATATTGACAAAAATCAGTTAGTTGTTGCTTTTAATTTAAAAATCCCTACAACATCCGCCACTTCAGAATCAAAAAAATATTCAGAGATGACAGAGAATTCAATAATTGCCGAGAATTTAGTTAATTAACAGTTGAATATCCATCCTTTAATGTTTGCTACACATTCGCCCTGTAGAAAGGATCATTTAGGATATTTTATGGCAAAATAAAGACTGATCATTTTAGTTTAATCCCTAATGCTGACTCCCCGAATTCATCCAGAAACCATAGAAGAAGTCAAAGAAAGGGCGGATATTTATGATATCGTGTCCGAGAAAGTTTCGTTGAAACGACGGGGGAAAGATTTTGTGGGTTTGTGTCCTTTTCATGATGAAAAAACCCCTAGTTTTACCGTTAGTCCCACGAAACAAATGTTTTATTGTTTTGGATGTGGGGCGGCGGGAAATGCGATTAAATTTATTATGGATTTGGACAAAAGTTCTTTTAGTGAGGTAGTTTTAGAGTTAGCTAAACGGTATCAAGTTCCTGTGAAGACTTTGGAACCGGAAAAACGTCAGGAATTACAGAGACAGATTTCTTTACGAGAACAATTATATGAGATTTTAGCGATCGCTACGGGTTTTTATCAATATACTTTAAGACAACCGGAAGGAATTCAAGCCTTAGATTATTTAAAATTAAAACGCAATCTCAAAGAAAATACTATTCAATATTTTCAGTTAGGATATGCTCCCCAAGGATGGGAAACACTTTATGATTATTTGGTAGAACAAAAACATTTTCCGGCGGAATTAGTGGAACAAGCAGGGCTAATTGTACCTCGAAAAACGGGGAATGGATATTATGATCGATTTAGAGATCGGTTAATGATTCCGATCCATGATAGTCAGGGAAAAATTATTGGATTTGGGGGCAGAAGTTTAGGGGATGAACTGCCCAAATATCTTAATTCTCCCGAAACCGAATTATTTGATAAAGGCAAGACTTTATTTGCCTTAGATAAAGCAAAAAATGCTATCGGTAAACAGGATCAAGCGATTGTTGTCGAAGGCTATTTTGATGTAATTGCGTTACATACCGCCGGAATAGAAAATGTTGTGGCTTCTTTAGGCACTGCGTTAAGTTTAAATCAAGTTCGGCAGTTAGTTCGATATACTGAATCTAAACAAATTATTCTCAATTTTGATGCAGATGCCGCCGGGAATAAAGCCGCCGAACGGGCGATCGGAGAAATTGAAGATCTAGCTTATCAAGGTTATATTAATTTACGGATTTTAAATATTCCTTCTGGTAAAGATCCCGATGAGTTTTTAATTCATAACTCTGCTGAAGATTATCAAAAATTATTGGTTGATGCGCCATTTTGGATTGATTGGCAAATTCAACGATTATTAATTGGAAAAAACCTAGAAACCGTTGCTCAGTCGCAGCAAGTCTCAAAACAAATGGTAGAATTATTAAAAAAAATTGATAACGGAATGCAACGCACCCATTATATTCAATACTGTGCTGAACTTCTGAGTCAAGGACAAAATCGGTTAGTTTCTCTTTTAGCTAAAAATTTACAAACTCAAGTAAATCAGCACCATTTAGAAATAGGAAAAAATAAACCATCTTCTGATAATTTACTGAGTATTAACTCTGAGCGTAGCTTATTAGAAGAAGCAGAAGTTAAACTCCTCAGAATATATCTCCATTGTCCCGAATATCGTGTAACTATTATGGATGGGTTAGAGGCAAGGGATTTACAGTTTAGTTTAGCTCATCATCGGTTTTTATGGCGAGAAATTGCCCAAATTGAGGAAAGATCCGAAAAGAGTTTAGATCCGGTGGATTTAATTCTGGAATTACAACAAGTTTGTTTAGAGAAAAATCAACAAACCAAACAATTTTATCATCTATTTTATCTGGATGAACATACGGAAATTGATATTTGTCGCGCCCAATTAGTGATTCGCAGTTCTATTGCGTCCATTGAAACCGTTATTTGTCAAAAAAGACGAGATATGGCTTTAAAATTATGGGGAGAAACCGATATTGCTCAACAGCAGAATTTAGCTCAAAAATATTATCAACAAATTGACGCAGAAACCAAATGGATGTGGGAATTAAAACGCATTAGAGATACCCAATTTCATGATTTAATTTCTGTTCCCTTGGGGGGAATGAATATGAATTAAGAATAATAGGCTTTTTCAATCAGGACTTACGCACCCAACCAAAGAAACCGGGTTTTTTTCCGAAAATACTTCGTTGTGACCCACATATTTTCTAAAAAACCCGGTTTCTCGAGCCCCATGATGTAGAGACGTGCCCGAGCGCAGCGATGCCGTAGGCTATTGGCGCGTCTCTCTTTTTCTCACGTTTTTTATTAATTATCAGTAGCAAATATTTAAGTATTTTATAAAAAAAATCATAGATAAATAAAAAGTATTCCTGATCTACAAATTTGCACTAGAAAAGTAGAGTGTTAAGACTGGAAAACTAAATTATTCATGAACTGGGTAGTTTGGGTTGAAGTCAATAACACCCCCACTTATTTTAGAGGAATGAAATCCGTTTATTAACCCCTTCTTAATTAAAATTTTAAGCCTGTTAAAACCCTTATTTGTGTGCATTAATTCATGGGTTTAATAAGCGGATTTATTCTGGCATTGTACAAAAAGGAGTCTAATTATGTTACGCCAAAGTCTGATCTGTTTAACCCTAATTGGGTTATCGGTGATTACAGCAACTCAAGCAAAAGCTTCAGAGTTGACTATTTCCAATTCTATTGTTAAGTTTCCCTGTAGCATTTACAATGGTATTAATCTTTGTCCTCAAGCTAGAGAGGAAGGTCAAGAAATAATCAAAGATACGGGTAGACCTCCGCGAGATTAATATGCTCTCTCCTTTGTCATTGCCAGGGAAAACTTTGATTTTCCCGAAGCTAAAAGAGATTAAATTTGTTAAAATCCACTGAAATGACAAAAGAGAGATTATACAATCTAAGACTAGATGAATTGGAGTATCATAACCCATTATTCAGTCACTTTTAAGACAATATCCCTGATAATTATAATTCTGACCCACCCCACAATAGAAAAATTAGAGATAATACAGAAAGAACAAAATTCTGTCATTCTCCTAAAAATCCATGAACCCCGTTGATTATCTTCGTATTAGTTTGATTGACCGTTGCAACTTCCAGTGTCAATATTGTATGCCCGAAGGCACGGAAATAGATTATATCCTACGAGAGAATTTATTAACCCTGGATGAACTTTTAACCCTGTTACAAGAGGTATTTATCCCCGTTGGATTTACTCGATTTCGCTTAACTGGAGGTGAACCTTTATTGCGTCCTGGGGTGGTAGAATTAGTTAAACAAATTAACGCTTTTCCTGAAACAAAAGATGTGGCGATGACCACTAATGGCTTTTTATTGGCAGAAATGGCAGAGGATTTATATAATGCTGGACTGCGACGAATTAATATTAGTTTAGATTCCCTTGATTCTGATATTTTTGATCAAATTATCGGCAACCGAGGGCGCAGCCGTTGGCAACAGGTTTGGGATGGAATACAAGCGGCTTATCAAGTCGGTTTTAACCCATTAAAATTAAACGTTGTAGTTATTCCTGGGGTGAATGATCATGAGGTATTAGATTTAGCAAAACTAACCATAGAACGACAATGGCACGTTAGATTTATTGAATTTATGCCCATTGGAAATAACGATTTATTTGCCGATCGCGGTTGGATTTCCTCAGAACAATTACGCCAACAAATTCGAGAACAATGGGGTTTAGAAGCCTCGCAAGTCACCGGAAACGGCCCGGCGGATGTGTTTCAAATTCCGGGGGCAAAGGGAACTTTAGGATTTATTAGTCAGATGTCTGAATGTTTTTGCGATCGCTGTAACCGCATGAGATTCTCCGCCGACGGTTGGTTACGACCCTGTTTATTAAATGAAACCGGACAAATAGACTTAAAAACTCCTCTGCGTCAAGGTGCGACGTTTGAGGAGTTAAGAGAAAAGGTGAGTAACCTATTAGGAATTAAACCCGATATTAATTTTAAACAACGGGACTCTGGTACAACGGGAAATTATGCCCGCACCATGTCCCAAATTGGAGGATAGCAGCCTGATTGATTTTGGATTTAGGGTTTAATAATAATTAGGTGGGGTACGTTATTTTTAATAATTGATAACGCCCCACACAAAATAGAACGGTGAGGAACTCTTAGGCTTGACGTGAATAAAATTCAACGACTAACAGTTCATTAATTTGTAAAGCCACCCATTCCCGTTCAATGACGCTATTTACCTTTGCAGTCAGTTGTGCTTTATCTAACTCCAGATGGCTAGGAACGTTGGCTAAACCGGGATATTGTAAATTAGCTTTCACCAATTCACGGGATTTTTCCGTATTTCTGATCCCAATTACTTCACCGGGTCTGCACTGATAGCTAGGAATATTAACGCGATTACCATTCACAGTCACGTGACCATGGCTGACTAACTGACGAGCCGCTGGAATTGTGGGGGCCATTCCTAAACGGAAAATGGTGTTATCCAACCGCATTTCCAAGGTTTGCAGCAACACTTGTCCGGTGGAACCAGAAGCGCGGCGAGCTTTACGGACATAACGCAATAACTGACGCTCGGAAACGCCGTAGTTATACCGCAGTTTTTGTTTTTCTTCTAACCGGATCGCGTATTCTGAACGTTTACGACGGGCTTGGCCGTGTTGTCCAGGGGGATAGGCCTTTCTGGGGGATTTCCGAGTTAATCCAGGTAAATCGCCCAAACGACGAACGATTCTCAGACGGGGGCCTCTATATCGAGCCATCTAACTTTTTCTCCGCATAAAATTTTTTGCACCAACCTTTTATTATACTATGTATTCCCCCTGATTGATCTGGTTTTTGAGTAATGGCCGGAATCCGGCTTGCTGGAAATGAGTATCGGCAGTTAGTGCATCCGTCATTCCTCGATTCTGCATAACGATAAATGACACACAATCTACTAAACCCCATTCTTTATCTTTTCGCTGTTTAAACAAATTGAATGCAGCAATATACAAATCATCAGTCAATAACACAATTTCCACATTGGGATCAGTTTCGAGGGATTCTAACAGTTGGATTGCAGCCATTCTATATTTTGATTTAGAAAGTGCATTACCAATTTCGAGTAAAATAGCTTGAGTAGTGACTAAACGGGCTTGACTAGCTTGCAGTTGATCAGCCAATTGAACAGCCCGTGCATGATGTTGATCCTTAATTGAAGAAAGCGCAATCGCAAAGGAAGTATCTAAAAAAACTTCATTCATGATCAGAAACAGTTTCCCCATATAAATACTGATCAATTTTCTCAGACCAATCTGGATTACCTTGTAGCTGTAAAGATTGAGCAGTTTCAAGAAATGTTTTTTGGCGTTCTTCTTGGGGTAATATAGTTTCAACAATAATTCTCACCCTTGTACCTATATCCAGATTTAAGGGAGATTCCAGTTGCAGAGATTTACCATCAAATATGGCATTAATTTCTTGAATCATAATAATTAAAATGTTCTCAAATCAGTTTTTTAATGATTTAGATTAATCCTATAATAGCATTTTTTAGAGAAGCATATCGCGGATTTCGGGTAACACCACGACCCGATGCCGAAACCGGGTTTCTTGATTAAGTCTGGGTTAGGATGCAGAAACCCGCGCAGAAAAAAGGATATTGGTATCAAGTCCAATCATTGGCTCCCGCTCCCTCAGAGATAGCAATGTCCATTTCTTTGAGAGTAGCTTTTTTCATACCCGGTCGGTGTAGGATTCCTGATAGCTCTTGGACAGGAACATTCAGGGGAAAGAGTTTAACTTGTCCGTCTTCATCAATAATGAAGCTGATTTTACTGCCGTTAACCAGTTTCAGGCGATCGCGAATTTCTTGAGGAAGGGTAATTTGTCCGGTCTCGGTGACAGTTGCACTGAGCATGGTAGGAATTTTTTTGTAGGTATGGTTTTGGCGATATTTTAGCGCGAAAGTTGTATCGCCCAGAAACCGGGTTTCTTTATTAAATCTCGGTGAGGACGCAAAAACCAGCGCACCAAACCCGGTTTCTGGGTTGATTTTAGAGACAGGTAGCAAGAGCTTGTTGAAGGGGTTCTGATAATTCTATGGCCATAAAATAACGACTGGGATATAAGTAATCTTCTCCAGATTCATCAATGACGCGAATCATTTGATGATTGTTGGCTTTAGGATCGGGTAAAACTTGATAAATTTTGCGAATTTCTAAGGAAGCTGAATAATCGGTGTTATTGATGCAAACGACAAATTGCATAATCTTTACTCCAAAATATAAATGATTTCAATGTGATGAATTTCTCCTAAAATCTCAAAGTTCAATTGATTTTTACTCCCAAATTTTTACTCTTTTTGGATTTCTAGGTTGGCGAAGTGTTCTTGAACCAGGCGATGGATGAAGCGGTAGCGGTTTCCGACTCGTTGCAGGATGAGGCGTTCTGTGCAGTAGTCGAGGAAGCGGGTGATGTTCCAAGGCATATATTTGAACTTAAATAGTATGAGCCGAAGCATAAAATATTTAAACAAGTCATATCCACCGCCCCAAAAAAATCCGATATAAATTGAAATCCCCAGAGCTATATAGGAAATAGAAGAAAATGTATTAGGCAATAGGTTTCAGGACTTACGCAGTGACGCTATATGTAGCGTACTAAGGAGTTAGCGATCGCTAACCCAAAAGAAATCTGGAAACGGAGAATAAGGAATGTTAGAATAGCATCAGAATTTATGCCCAAAAATTATGAGCATCAATTATCTATACTATTGCCAATATCTCCTGAGTAGCCAAATCAACTATACTCTAACCAACTTTGCTGAACATATTCAAGAGTTTAGCCATGATACAATTAATCGTTACTTGAGATCAGAAAACTTAACACCCGAAGTGATTTGGGAAAAAGTGCATTCAGAACTTCAGAGCCATCCTGAAGCTTGTTTAGTTTTTGATGATACGGTACTCGACAAAAGATTTTCCTCGAAAATTGAACTTGTCCGTCGTCAATATAGCGGCAATGAACATCGAGTGATTCGAGGAATTGGTTTAATAAGCTGTATTTATGTAAATCCCGAAACGGGATACTATTCAGTGATTGATTATCGAATTTACGATCCAGATGGGGATGGTCACACCAAGCTGGATCATGTAGCAGATATGCTGAATGATGTCGTCTTTAAAAAAAAGATTCCTGTAGCGAAAGTGCTTATGGATAGTTGGTATGCAGCCCAAAAACTAATGGCTTTGATTGATAATTTAGGGAAAATTTATTATGTTCCCCTGAAAAAAAATCGGTTAGTTGATGATACAGGAGGTCAAAAAAAATATCAGCCTATTGAACAGTTGATTTGGTCTGAAATTGAAGAAAAACAGGGAAAGCTAATCAAAATAAATAAATTCCCTAAAGATAAAAAAGTCAAACTATTTCGGGTAACTGTTTCTGCCAACAGAACGGAATATGTAGCTACAAATGATTTAAATCAGTCTTCAATAGATGAGGTCATATCTGAATGTAAACTGCGATGGAAAATTGAGGAATTCCACCGAGAAATTAAACAATTAACCGGGATAGAATCTTGCCAATGTCGTCGAGCAAGTATTCAGAAAAATCACATTGCTTGCGCTTTATTAGTTTGGGTTTTTCTGACTCGTATGGCTAAGAAAGTTTCTCAAACTGTCTATCAGTTAAAAGCTGGTTTATTAGCAGATTACCTGAGCCAAGAGCTTAAACATCCCTCTCTAAAACTTTCTTTTATTTAGTTTACTCATCAATTCAAACACAGATTGATTCTCTTTATTATCAGCGCGATGACGACAGGTGGCGACATCGCCATCGCGTAGCGTGCCGGACGCATATCGCCCTTCTGTTTGAATAATGCGCTATATATAGCGTCCTTGCGTAAGTCCTGTCTAACATTAATTGAGTTAAAAATTATAAAAACATCCGATGGGACTTTCTCTCTGGGTTAGAATCCTGTGGATTGGGTTGGGTTCATAAATTTTAACTCTTTGATTGGCCAATAAATCACGGCTATTATCTGGCTGTCTGAAT
>DATNRE010000205.1:0-1746 GCA_036703685.1 Candidatus Obscuribacterales bacterium | reverse complement strand
TCGGCACAAAAAGCTCTGATTTTGCTTCTACCTCATATTTTACTACTTTCTTTACTCAAGCAATTAGACACACTAAGACTATGGTTAAATGACCAAGGTTTTGATTTTTGTTTAGTCAGGTGCAAGATCTGAGCTCCTGACTAGCGGCTCAATCGCCACTAGCTCCATAAGGAAGAAACAGGATATAAGGGTTGTATAATCACAATTAGACCATAACAGTTAAGACCGTCATAACAATGGTGTATTATATTGCCCGAATCTGAGCTTGGTTCTGGGGATTAATGGCTTCATGATTGGCGAAGTGATTTATCACTATCCCGTTTAAGAGATTAGATTAGATGCCATCCCTAGGTTATGGTCAAAATTCAACGATGATCCTTCTTGATAGCTGTAATATTGTAGCCATGAAAAAGTCGCCCCCTCAGAAAAAACTCTCATTAATTAACCCCAATGCGGCAGGAATTGACCTCGGTGCTGATCAACATTGGGTTTGTGTACCATCCGATCGTGTCGAGAACAACGTCCGAAGTTTTAACTGTTTTACTAATGACTTACACGCTTTAGCCGATTGGTTAAGGCAATGCAGAATTACTACCGTAGCGATGGAATCTACTGGGGTATATTGGCTACCCGTCTTTCAAGTCTTAGAAACCAGAGGTTTTGAAGTCAAATTGGTTAATGCTCATTATCTCAAAACTGTTCCAGGAAGAAAAAGTGACGTGCTTGATTGTCAATGGATACAACAATTACACACTTATGGTTTATTAGCTGGTTCTTTCCGACCTGAAAACCAAATTTGCGTACTACGTAGTTATCTAAGACAAAGAGATAACCTGATTAAAAGTTCTTGTGTTCATATTCAACGAATGCAAAAAGCCCTCACGGAAATGAATCTCCAATTACATCGAGTTATTAGTGACATAACAGGAACCACAGGAATGGCGATTATTGAGGCTATTCTCTCAGGAGAACGAAATACGAAAAACTTAGCAAGTTTAAAAGATGGTCGTATCAAAGCTACTAAGGAGCAGATTGCTGGAGCTTTAACTGGAGATTATCGCCCTGAATTACTGTTTATTTTATCTCAAGAACTGCAATTGTATAAAATTTATCAATCTCAAATTCAAGCCATTGATACTGAAATTGAGCAATGTTTGAGTCAATTTCCCGATCAAGTTGATGTAGTAACTCAACCGTTGTCAAAACCAAAACGTCCAGGTAAAAAGCAACCAGGTAACGCTCCGCAATTTGATTTACGTACTCATTTATATCGTTTGAGTGGGGTTGATTTTACCAAAATTGACGGTATTGGATCTTTAACGGCGTTAGTCTTATTATCAGAATTGGGCTTAGATGCCTCTCGATTTCCCACTGTTAAGCATTTTACTTCTTGGTTGGGTTTATGTCCTGGCAGTCGTATCACCGGTGGCAAAGTCAAAAGTTCTCAAACTCGTCATGTGGTTAATCGTGCCGCTAATGCTTTTCGTCTAGCAGCACAAACTCTTTCTCGTAGTAATTCAGCTTTGGGGGCATATTATCGACGAATGCGGAGCAAATTAGGTGGTGTTCAAGCTATTACTGCTACTGCACATAAATTGGCTCGTATTTTTTATCATCTCTGGAAAGATAAAGATGATTACATTGACATTGGATTTGAAGCATACGAGGAAAAGTACCGTCAAAAAACCCTTTCCTATCTCCAGAAAAAAGCTAATGCTCTGGGGTTTGACCTTATTTCCCATTCCT
>DATNRE010000204.1:0-8243 GCA_036703685.1 Candidatus Obscuribacterales bacterium | reverse complement strand
GGGCTTGTGGTAGAAGACATAATCCAAAACCATAAAATTTCTACCTCAGTTTAGCAGGTGTTGGTTAGTGGTTGGTGAGTGAATTTTGGTGCGGCGATCGTAGCGCACGCACCCTAGGATTTAAGATTTTAAACACCGAATGGCTTCTAATAACCCCCGGGCTTTATTTAGGGTTTCCTCATATTCTTTTTGAGGTTGGGAGTCGGCAACTACCCCCGCCCCCGCTTGCACACTCACTTGATGTTGGTCTTGACCCTGGTTTTGAACAATCATCGTGCGGATGGTAATAGCACTATTGAGTTGTCCTTCAAAATCATAGTAACCATAAACCCCCGAATAGGGGCCACGACGACACCCTTCTAATTCATGGATAATTTCCATCGCCCGAATTTTCGGCGCGCCGCTAACAGTCCCGGCGGGAAAACAAGCTTTTAAAAGATCCCAGGCGGTTTTATTTTCTGCTAATTCCCCAATCACATTACTAACAATGTGCATCACATGGGAATAACGTTCAATGACCATTAATTCATCAACTTTAACTGTTCCCATCCGACAAACTCGGCCTAAATCATTGCGGCCCAAATCGACTAACATAATATGTTCCGCGACTTCTTTAGGGTATTTTAATAAATCTTCCCCTAGGGCTTGATCTTCTTGATGGGTTTGACCTCGGCGGCGAGTACCCGCAATGGGACGGACGGTGGTGATCAATTTTCCTTCCGGGTTTTTATCCGCTTTCACCATTACTTCTGGACTAGATCCGATTAATTGCCAGTTTCCAAAGTTAAAATAAGCCATATAAGGAGATGGATTAATTAACCTTAAAGAACGATAAAGGGAAAAGGGATCGCCGGAATATTCGGCCGTTAATCTTTGGGATAAAACCACTTGAAAGATATCCCCGGCTTTAATATATTGTTTGCCTTTTTCTACATTGGTGCAAAATTGCTCCTGGGAAACATTACTAATATAATTTAAAGGCGGTTGTTGATCGGGGGGAGTCCATTCTAAAAGGGTATTTTGGGGGGATAATGGCGATTGTAATTTAGCTACTAATTGTTTAACCCGATCGCACGCTTGTTGATAGGCTGTTTCTAAATCCGTATTGCGAGTATCGGCGTAGGCGATCGCCCAAATTTTCCGTTTAACCTGATCAAAGATTAATAAATTATCAACCTGCATCCATAACCCATCGGGTAAATCATCGGAATTGGGGGAATGTACGGGGACACGGGACTCGATCCACTGAATTAATTCATAACCCCAAAAGCCAAATAATCCCCCAATTCCGGCGGGTAACTGGGGCAATTTTACCGGATGATAGGGTTGTAAACAGTCTTGTAGGGCTTGGAAGGGATCGCCTGTAAATTCTTGAATTGTTCCATCTCGCCATTTTTGTACCGTGTGGTCGCCATGAGCTTCTAAAATCCAAACCGGATCACACCCCAAAAAACTATAACGCCCGATGGTTTCTCCACCTTCGACCGATTCCAAGAGAAAATTATAGGGTTGATTGGCACAAACCCGATACCAAGCGGAAACGGGAGTATCTAAATCAGCCACCCATTCTTGATAGACCGGAATAAAATTTCCTGTGGAAGCCAGTTGAGCAAATTGGTAGAAATCGGGAAAAATCATAGCGGCGAACAGTAAAAAACAAAGGATGAAGGTCAGAATAAACTATCCTCCATCCTAATATGTTTAGGGCATTGCCCTAGTTAATTGCACCTGATCGGTCTAAACGTCAGAGGTGGTTTTAGTTGTGAATTTGACTTTAACTGGGTCAACATTGCTCCCAATATTGTGAGCCACGCTATTGACAGCTTCGCGTCCTTCGTTGACTTTTTCAGGGAAAACGCCATCTTTGGGATGCAGGTATTCGGTTTCACCGTTGGGGAAAACCCGATAGATTTTATAGTTGTCGATTTTGGGTTTGAATTTAGACCGCAGTTGAGTCCCTAAAGCCAGACACTGTTCTTTGCGGGCTAAATACAAAAGGTTGTCCCCTTGGTTCATAATGGCTGCGCCACCCGTGGGCATTTCAAACACCTGTTCTTTGCTGCTAGTCCAGGTGATTGCATATTTTTCTTCAACTTGGGCTTTTGTTAATAAGCCGCCTGTGCTGCCACCAAACTTTGGTGGTGTTCCAGTTAGTGCTTCTGCCATAGGAATATCACTCAAATTATGTTTTTAGGGCATCCTAACACTGATGTTGCCCTTGTCTATAGCAGTCGTAAAGAACCGTTACAGAAATGGGGAGCACCGGGGGCAGGGGGAGCAGGGGGAGCAGGGGGAGCAGGGGAGGCAGGGGAGGTAGGGGGGGTAGGCAGGTAGGGAGGTAGGGGGAGTCCTCGCTTGCCAACATCTAAACCCTTAATGTCATTTTTGGGTATAGGTTTCAAAGAAGGTATCATCAAGGTCATAGCCTAGCATTTGAGCTATAGCCATGAGCCGGGATTTACTAGGGAGATTGTTTTGGGTTAGCCAGTGGTCGAGGATAAAGATCTTTTGCATCAAGAAAATTTCTAGGGCTTCTGGGTTATATTGGATGCCTTCGGTACGATGGAATTGATGGGGGACGAGCATCGCCACATAACGGGCTAATTCCCCAGATTTCCAGTCCAGAAAAAAAGGTAGCCAAGGATATTGGACATCTAGGCGAATAAACCATAGGCGAATTTCAGGAACTTCTGAAATTTCTCTGGGGTCTTCTGGGTCACGGGAATAATCGATCTCGAAGCAAATTTGCTGTTCATAAGCTGTAATATCGGTATTTTTAGAGAGGGAATCGATCACCGTTTGCACAGGGGACAGATCTAAATGATTGACTTGCTCAGAATTCAGCTTGATTATAATTGCCATTCAATGTCAACCTTTGTTGAAGTAGATTTTAGATTAATTTTAGATTGGGTCGGGTTAACCTAATTTCGTTAAAATTCCTAAGATACAATAGAAAGTATAGGGTGAGGAGGGGATCGGTTATCCCCAAACCATTGAAATTTGATCAATAAACTGAGGCGAGAATAGTGAAACAAATTCGTTCTTTAGAAGATGCAATCGATTATTGTCAAGTTCGAGGAATGCGGCTGAGTCGTCAGCGCCGTTTGATTCTGGAATTGCTTTGGCAAGTTCAAGAACATTTATCCGCCCGGGACATTTATGATCGATTAAATCAACAGGGTAAAGCCATTGGTCATACATCGGTCTATCAAAATTTAGAAGCCCTCTCCCGGGAAAATGTGATTGAATGTGTAGAACGTTCCGACGGTCGTTTATATGGACATATTAGCGATTCCCATTCCCATGTTCATTGTTTGGATACGGAGAAGATTTTAGATATTCATATTGAATTATCTCCAGAGTTATTAGCCCAAGTTGAACAACAAACGGGTGTTAAAATTACGGATTATCAAATTAATTTTTATGGTTATTCTGTTAATTTAGTAAATATTGACGAAACGGTTCAAGCGTCTTAGCCTAGTTTGAGTGTTCTTTAAAATAGAGAATTTTTATTCAAAATTCAACCGTTGAAAAATACGATTAACTGTTAAAAATGGGTAATTTTTCATTCCTAAAGAGGGTGCGGGGACGCAGCTTAACTACCCTACGGGTGGGACAGCAGGTATAGTAGAACAGAATACAACTCTTTCCATTTCAGTGGGTAGTCTGCAACAATAGCGCCTATGGAAACATCATCTTTTCAGATCACCCTGTTAATCGTCATTACGGTCATGGCAGGGATTTCGGCTCAAGTCTTGGCAGACTACCTGAAAGTTCCTGCCATCGTGTTTCTGCTATTATTCGGAATTCTGGCGGGGAATGATGGCTTGAGTTTAGTGCAGCCCAATCTTTTAGGAAGTGGTTTAGAAGTCATTGTCTCCCTCTCCGTCGCCTTAATTCTGTTTGAGGGGGGATTAAGTTTAGACCTGCGGGCACTGGGTCAAGTCTCTGGGAGTGTTCGTAATTTAGTCACCTTTGGCACTTTAATCACCCTGATGGGGGCGGGAATCGCGGCCCATTGGTTGGGGGAATTTCCTTGGCCGATCGCCTTTCTCTACGCGGCGTTGGTGGTGGTTACGGGCCCAACGGTTATTGGGCCATTGCTGAAACAGGTTTCCGTAGACCGTCAAGTTTCCGCCCTATTAGAGGGTGAAGGGGTTTTAATTGACCCAGTGGGGGCGATTTTAGCGGTTTTAGTCCTTAACGTTGTCCTAAATGGCAATACTGACCCCCTAGAAATTATGGGACAATTGCTATTGCGTTTAAGTATTGGCGCAGGAATTGGCTTAATTGGGGGTGGGATTTTGGGATGGTTATTAAAAACTGCCCAATTTATGTCGGAAGAATTAAAGAATTTAGTGGTATTAGCGGCTCTGTGGGGATTATTTGATACGGCTGAATTAATAATGAGTGAATCGGGGTTAATGACCACGGTTGTTACCGGAATGATGGTGCGTTATGTCGATGTTCCTGATATGCGTCAGCTACTCCGATTTAAAGGTCAGTTAACCATGTTGGCCGTATCGGTTTTATTTATTTTATTAGCGGCGGATTTATCTTTAGATAGTATTGTAGCTTTGGGATGGGGCAGTGTATTAACGGTTTTAGCTTTAATGTGGGTGGTGCGTCCGATTAATATTTGGCTTTGTACTTTAAATAGTAACCTGAATTGGCGACAAAAATTATTTGCGTCTTGGATTTCACCCAGGGGAATTGTTTCGGCTTCCGTTGCTTCTTTATTTGCGATTTTACTCACTCAACGGGGAATTAACGGGGGAGATTCTATTAAAGCGTTAGTCTTTCTCACTATTATTATGACGGTGGTAATTCAAGGATTAACTGCCCGATGGATGGCGGAAAAATTAGAAGTCACTTCCCAATCCGTAACCGGGGCGGTGATTGTAGGTTCAAATCCTTTGAGTCGATTAATTGGTAGATTGTTCCAAGAACGGGATGAGTTAGTGGTGATGATTGATACTGATTCGGTCGCCTGTGAAACAGCCAGAGAGCAAGGGTTACGGGTTTATCAAAGTAGTGCTTTAGATCATAATGTTTTGGAGGAAGCCGGATTAGAATTAATGGGAACATTCCTAGCGATGACGACTAATGGGGAAGTTAATCTGGTACTCGCTGAACGTGCAGATGCCGAATTTAAACCGCCCCGGGTATTAGCTTTATTTCCCCGGGAACCTCAAACTACAATAACGGTTAATCGGGAGAAAGTTCAACAAGCTTTTATCCCAGATGTTTCTTTGAAACAGTGGAATACTTACCTAGAAGACAAGGAAGTAAAATTAGGTGAAACGGTTTTACGTCAACCCGGGTTAGAATTTCAAATTGCCCATCTACAAGCGTTAATTCGCTCTGGGGAATTAATTCCTTTATTAATAGAAAGAGATGGCAATTTCCAAGTTTTAGCCGCTTCAGAATCTTGGCAAGTCGGAGATCAGATTATTTATCTACTTCATGATCCTAAACCAACTTTACTCAAACTTTTATCCGGTTCTCAAAAATCAAATTTAACCCTAGAAAAACATCCCGCCGTTGAAGAAGTTCCCCTATCAGTGATCAGTTATCAGTAATCAGTTATCAGTTATTTCAGAAACTCCAGAAACATCCTCGGATTCCTCATCCTCAATTTCTATGGAATTGACGGTTTCCGGGGGATTTTCTAGGGTTTCGGGTTCAATAGTCCTAATTTCAATTTGATCTAAACGAGGGCCATCCGTTGATAAAACGGTGAAATTAAAAGTTTGATAATTTAAGGTTTCTCCAACCCCAGGAATTTTTTGGAATTGATAGATTAAAAATCCTCCTAGGGTTTGATATTCTTCGGTTAAAGGCAGGTTTAAATCTAAACGTTCATTCAGTTCTTCTAAGTCTAATTGAGCTTGAACTAAAAAAGTGTGATCGTCAACAAATTGAATGGTATCATCTTCGGATTCTGTGGAGTTAAAATGATCTCCAATAATTTCAGCAATCACATCTTGAATGGTAACTAATCCTGCTGTTCCTCCAAATTCATCAACCACAATCACTAATTGTAATTGCGATCGCTGCATTAAAGATAATACCTCGTTCAAGGGCATTTGTGCAGAAATAAATCGCGCTGGACGTACCCAAGGTTTAATTAAACTACTCTGAGAAAGTAACCGATCTGCAAGAGGTTTGGCTAAATCTCTAAAGTCAATGGTTCCTAAAATATCATCTAAGGATTCTCCCATAATTGGATAACGAGAGTGTTCGGAATTTGCCATTTCATCCAACAACATTTGGAAGGTCGCGTTATTAGGAATAGCCACAATACTGGTACGGGGAACCATGATTTCTTCCGCGATCACATCCCCAAATTCAAACACATTATTGAGTAATTCTCGTTCTTCTGCTTGTAAACCGATAGATTCACTGGAGGTGGTAATCATTAATTGCAATTCTTCCGAGGTGACTCGGGTATAGGGATGACCCGTAAACTGAATTCCACATAATTGCAATAACCAACGGGTCGATTCATTTAAACTCCAAACGAAGGGTTTAAAAAACCGAGCGATCGCTAAACTAGGAGGTGCTAAAAACCGAGATAATTGTTCAGGATAGACTAATGCTAGGGATTTGGGATATAATTCTCCTAGGACAATTTGCAAATAAGCAATTAGGAAAAAGGCAAAAATTGGAACTACTAAGGAATGAGAAATCGCATTCTGGAAAGCAATTGGTAGGGGTAAAGGAGTGAGAATTTCCTTTAAAGTCATGGCTACGGTTGCTTCTCCAATCCAACCCAATGCTAGACTAGAAAGGGTAATTCCTAACTGAGTGGTAGACAGAAATAAATCAATTCGTCGTTGCAGTTGTTGAACGGTTCGCGCCGGAGCATCCCCTTCATCAACTAATTGATTAATCCGCGATCGCCGTACCGAAACCATAGAGAATTCGGCCGTCACAAAAAAGGCATTAATCGTAATTAAAAATAGCACTGAGAACAATCGCCACAGCACATCTTCAGTCGTGAGTGTCATGATTACCTTTGCACAAATCCAGATGTCTATTGCGCCACAGGAATTCCTGACATCTGCAATTGCATTTTTTGGTCAGGATAATCAGTTAAACTCATGGTTAATTCCTTGGAATTTTCGACTAATGCCGTCGGAATTGTAACCGTTCCCTGATAGATTTTGCCACTAGGAGGCAATTGACCGGGTAATTCTTCCACACTGGCGCTTAAAGCACGACCCTTATCATCGGTAACATTTAAAAAACTATAGAGAAACCGAACAGATTCTTGGCCTTCATTTTTCAGGTTGACGTTTAAAACCAAAGAATTCCCTTGACGAGTTGCTTCTACCACTTCTAAGCTCACCCCCCCATCCTTGCTAACAATGGGAAACACTGATTTATTATTGGCTGCTGGGGTGGCAGGGGTTTCGGTTTTCGGTTTCTGGGTTTGGGTCGAGGTAGCCTTATTCGGTGTTTTAGCCGAAGCACTGGCATTTGTGGTAACATCCCCTTCCATGCGCTTCTTAACCGTTGCTAGGATATCTTTTTCTGTGAGTAACAGTACCCCGTCATGGCGATTTCCATTTTTATTTTTATTGGCTAAGTTGTTTGGACGCACATCCGGTTGGGTAATTTCTTTGAGCGCCGAGCGACCCAGAGCATAGCCCCAAACGGAACTGGTAAAGCCCGCCCCAAACATCATGGTTAGTAAAACGACAGTCAGAACAACAGTTGAATTTAGTCCCATCTCAAGATTTAGTTATAATTTAACTCGCCATTTTAACGGCTAATACCGACTGATATGGTATCACCTATAGAGCTTACTCGGAATTTATCTGGGATTAGCGATCGCCATTAACAATTTTGTCGCTGAATATGGTATTGTACTATTGGAAGCGCCCTTGGCCGATTGGGGAGGCAGCGAACTCATAATTCGCCTTCAGACTGGTTCGATTCCAGTAGGGCGCACTGATTGATTAAAAAATTCATCTTGATATAGGAGGGTGCGTGCGCTTTCTGCTTACGCACAAGGACAAGATTCAGATAGCCCTAAAGGGCTTACTACGGAAATTCACTCCAGAGGTTGAATTTTCCTAGAGTAAACTTTGTTCTACATTAACAAATTATTGTCGTCACATATAAAATTTTGGTTTATTAAACTTGACAGTTTTGGGTTTATGTGCTAAAGAGTTTTTTTGATTTTGAGGGTATAAGTAAAAATTAATTATTTAAATTTTTAGATTAAATGTTTG
>DATNRE010000203.1:0-1844 GCA_036703685.1 Candidatus Obscuribacterales bacterium | reverse complement strand
CAATTGCCCGATAGGCCCCGGGTTCAAGTTTTTCTGCTTCTGGAGTTGGCGTTGGGGTGGGCCTGACCGCGGCTTGGGGGGTAACGGGCTTTGCTGCTATTTTTGCTTGGGGGTTATCATTGGGAAAAGTTGGACGTTCGGGAAGTTCGGATAAACGGGCTGCGAAATACAAAGCTGTGGCGACGGTTGCACCCGCTAAAATCAAAATTGCCAGGAAAAAACCTACAATAAATTTAAAAACACCATAAAGATTCATAGTTTTCGGAATATTTCTATACATGAGTTTTAGACCGAATTGAAGATAACTATAATACCATCAACCGGATAGGCGACGATTTAAACTACTCTGTCGAGAAGCTAAACGGGCTTTACCCGCCGCCGCCCACTCTTGCAGAAACTCAATTTGTTCTTTAGCCGTTTTGGCTAAGGGGACAATCTGACTCGCTGCTTCTAAAATATCATCCGTTGTGAAATCTCGGTTTTGACTAAAACCAATGTGCATGGCTTCAATTAAGGTTTGTTCAATTTCCGCCCCAGAAAAATCCGGGGTTTCATAGGCTAATCGTTCCGTATCATAGTTTTTAATACTTTGGGGACGTAGTTTTAATAAATGCACTTCAAAAATGGCTTTTCGTTCTTCTTGATAGGGTAATCCCACAAAGAAAATTTCATCAAATCTCCCCTTTCTTAACATTTCCGGGGGCAAAGTTTGAATATTATTTGCCGTGGCGACGACAAAAACCGGGGAGGTTTTTTCGGCTAACCAAGTAATAAATGTCCCAAACACCCGATTACTGGTTCCTGAATCTCCCTTCCCATCTAATCCCGAAAAAGCCTTATCAATTTCATCAATCCATAATACACAAGGGGCTAGGGCTTCGGCTAATTGAATCATTTGTCGGGTGCGAGATTCCGATTCTCCAACTAATCCCGCAAATAGCCGCCCCACATCTAATCTTAATAGGGGTAAATGCCAATGGTGGGCGATCGCTTTTGCCGTTAAGGATTTTCCCGTGCCTTGAATTCCGACTAATAATAACCCTCTGGGATAGGGTAAACCATATTGTCTTGCCCGTTCTGAAAATGCGCCTCCCCGGAGTAATAACCAATCTTTTAAATTGTCTAATCCCCCAATATCCGAGATATTTTCCTGGGCAGAATAGAAGTCTAAAATTTGAGTTTGACGAATAGTTTGGCGTTTTTCTTCTAAGATTAATTCAATATCATCGGCCTGTAATTCTCCATGGGTGGCGATCGCTTTGGCTAAAATTCGGCGAATCCTTTCAATCGATAGTCCCTGAGATGAACGCACCATTTCATCTAATAAACGAGGATCTAAGGGATTTCCTGTTGTGATTAATAGCCGTTCAACTTCCGTTTTAATTTCTGCTAGATTAGGTAGGGGAAATTCTAAAACCGTTAACACTTCACTCAAATCAGAAGGAATCGAAATTTGGGGAGAAATAATCACCAAATTCTTGGGTTGAGATTTTAACTTTTTCGCCAAATTTCTTAATTTTCGCGAAATCGAGATATCTTCTAAAAATCTATGAAAGTCCCTTAAAATAAAAATACCAGCCATTGCCTCTGGTAATTTTTCCACAAATTCTAAGGCCTGTAACGGATTGCGTTTTCCGGCTCCTAAATCATTGGGATTTCCCTGTTGATATCCTTCCACAAAATCCCAGATATAAACCCCACGGTTGCCCTGATCTTTTGCCGCTTGTTTAATTACGGTTTCGACTCGTTCTTCTTCTAAAGTCGGAATATAGATAATAGCGTAGCGCGATCGCAATAATAGCTTCAATTCCTCATTGAATTTACTCATAGAAAGAATAGGGGCA
>DATNRE010000202.1:0-16892 GCA_036703685.1 Candidatus Obscuribacterales bacterium | reverse complement strand
TCTTTTGTCCAAAATATCGAAATTGACAATAAGGATTTTGAGATTGCTAAAACCATTATTAATTTGGCTCATAGTTTAGGATTAAAAGTTGTAGCCGAGGGAATTGAAACCTCCAAACAAGTTGAAATTTTTCAGCAACTCGGCTGTGACTTTGGACAGGGATATTTATTTTCTCCTCCCCTAAATCCAGCAGAGGTGATGAATTTTATTAACCAAAAGCGTTGAAATAACCGCCCTAGATGTTCACCTCAAAACCGTTAAGATAAAAGATAAATAAAGGTAAATTGGAGTAATCATTAAACATCCTATGGCAAGAGGCGACCAAATCTATATTTTTCGAGAATTTTGGAACCTAGAGGGTTTATATGAACACCATGGTATTGATTGTGGTGATGGTACTGCCATTCATTATCGCAAACCCAGCGAAATTATTGAACGGACTTCCATGGATATTTTTTCCAAAGGTCAAAAAATTCATATCCGACAATATCCCATTCGTTATATTGCAGATACTGTGATTAACCGGGCCGAAAGTCGTTTAGGAGAAAATCAATATAATCTATTGTTTAATAATTGTGAACATTTTGCGACCTGGTGCGTGACTGGGGAAAGTAAAAGTCAACAGATTGAGAATTTTATTCCCCTGCTTCGTGATATTAATATTGATACCTTATCTGAGCCTCTGAAACAAGCGTTTATGGGCAGTCAACCCCAAGATGCTCAACAACTTTTAAATCGAGCTTTAGGGGAAATTCGCGTGGCTTGGGATGACGTTCATCCTCAGTATAAACAAGCCCTGGATGAAATGAATTCTTGGCAGCAAGTGGCGATGGAAGCCTTAAAACGAAATCGAGAAGATTTAGCCCGCGCCGCCCTCAAACGAAAACTTAATGCTAAAAAACGAGCCACGGAATTAGAGGAAAGTTTGGAAAAGTTAGCAACTATGACTCAAAATCTGTTGAAAAATCAAGGGAATGGGGAATAGGGAATAGGTAATGGGGAATGGGTAATGGGGAATGGGTAATAAACTGGTACAGACGCGCCATGGCACGTCTCTACACTGATGACTGATAACTGATTTAGAGGATAAACTGATACAAAAAAACCTTAGACAGATATTGTCAAAGGCTTTTTTGCAGATATAGTGTTTTTAACTGGGGCGAAAGGATTCGAACCTCTGGATGTCGGGACCAAAACCCGATGCCTTACCACTTGGCGACGCCCCATCGCTTCACAGTTATTAATATTAGCACTACCTACCCGGGATTTGTCAAGGGTTTTTCCAAAATTTTTTTTAGTCTTTTCGCCTAAGTGTCTAAAACCCTTGATATATAAGTCTTCCAATCATTCTTATCTGGGGATTCATCCTCGAAATTTGACGAATTGAAGACCCTTGATTTTGAGGATAGCTAGTTTATGCCTCATCATCCCCCGTCAACAGAGTTGTTTGTTGGAATTGTCGTGGGTTCTGATCCCTGATGTTCAATGGGATTCAGAGGGTTATATGGTATTATGACGACGATGATTGATGTCAGTAACAAGATAAATTGTATCACTTATAACGAAAAGGTCAGATATTGTGGGAACTCGGATTAAGAACTTACAAGTCACAAGGGTTGTCGATGGGGACACAATTAAAGTCTTACTTAATGATAAACGGGAATTTTTAAGACTCGATTGTGTGGATACCGAAGAAATACTTAACCATGATTCTAAACCCCAAACTAATGCCGGAATTGCCGCCGCAGAAATGGCGCAAGAATATTTTACAAATGAACATGGTTTTTTAACAAAAGTTGATATTGAATTTGATGGAAATGAACCCTTAGAAGTCTGTTTAGAAAAATATCGAGATCATCACGGACGATTGATTTGTTATGTACATAAACAGGGAGAAAATTATAATTTAAAATTGATTAGGGAAGGTTGGAGTCCCTATTTTATTAAATATGGATTATCTCGATTATATCATCAAGAAATGATGGAGGCTGAAGCCGATGCCCAAGCCCATAACCGCATGATTTGGAATCGCCAAACCAATGAAAGTAGTGCCTTTAGAAACTATCGAATTTTAATGCCTTGGTGGTCGTTACGCGCTGGGATTGTCGATGATTTTCGTCGCTATGGACAACCGAATGGGGTGTTATCCGTGCGTTTAGATTATCCTAAAATTTTAGGGGCGGCAATGAAGCAACAATCCATTACTATTTTCTGTGATTTACAGGAGGGAATTACTAAATGGATTGGGAATAGTGCAATTATTCACACCGGAACAAAAGACCGGAGTTTAAAGCTATGGATTCCCGAAGCCAGTGATAATAAATATGCTCCCCTGGTTGATTTAATTAATAAACGATATACGGGGTTAGGACGGGGCTATGTTTATATTAGTGGACAGGTGACTATGTATCGAGATAAACCCGAAATTACCCTCACCCATCTGCAACAATTATCGGATTTTTACCCAATTTTTCCAACTCAGACGTTGGTAAATTCCCCCAGTTTAACCTATAATAATACTCGGAAATAATCACCGATACGATCATGGCAAATTCTCCCAAAATTCTCGCCTTTGCTGGCAGTGCTAAGGAAACCTCCTTTAATAAAAAGTTAGTCCAAATCGCCGCCGCCGGAGCCAAAACAGCCGGGGCGGAAGTCACCTATATTGATTTACGGGATTTCCCCATGCCCCTATTTGATGAAGATTTAGAAGCCCAACAGGGAATTCCGGTGGCTGTTCGTGAATTTAAAGATTTAATGGTAGCCCATCAAGGCTTATTAATTGCCTGTCCTGAGTATAATAGTTCGATTACACCGCTATTAAAAAATGCCATTGATTGGGCCTCTCGACCTGAACCTAATTTACCCGGGTTAGCCTGTTTTAATAATAAAGTTGCAGCAATTATGAGCGCCTCCCCTGGAGGGTTTGGAGGAATGCGCGGGTTAGTTCATGTTCGGGCTATTTTAGAAAGTATTGGGGTGTTAGTTATTCCTCAACAACGGTCTATTTCCCAAGCATTTGAAGTGTTTAATCCCGATGGTAGTTTGAAAGATCCCAAACAACAGCAGGATGTAGAAAGTTTAGGGGAAAAAGTTGCCAGTTTATTGATCAAACTTTCCTCTTAAATATTACCTCTTACCCCTTACCCCTTACCCCTTACCTATTACCCACTACCCCTTCCCTAATCTATGGCTACTTTTCCAGAAGGATTTCCACCACCAACTCCCATTGGGGTAATTGAAGTTAAACAATATCCCGCCTATCGAGGGATAACTTATTTACATCAAGGGGATTTAACTCAAGCCACTCGCCAGGCATTTAATCCCCTATTTCAACATATTAGTAGTAATAATATTGCCATGACAACTCCGGTGGAAGCTCGGTATTTACAAGAGGTTGAGGGTCAGAATCAAGCTGAGGTTTCTTTCCTCTATTCCCATCCCGAAATTACTCCTGAACAAATACAATCCGACGTGAATGTAACGGATACTCTCAGTATGAAAGTTGTTAGTATTGGGATTCAAGGAGCTTATAGTTGGGAGAGTTATCAAGTTCATTTACAACGGTTAAAAAATTGGTTAAAGCAACACCCTGAATATGAAATTGTGGGTTCGCCTCGACGGTTGTTTTATAATTCTCCCATGACACCTGAGAACCTCAAATATAGTGAGGTGCAAATTCCAATTTGTTAATCTAAATCAGAGTAATTTTTGCGGAATTACACTCTTATTTTTGATCAGTAATAGAGAGTCGATAGGGATTTTGACCCTGTTGACGATCGCCAATATAAATGTTATAATCCCCTTTAACTCCGTAACCGGAATATTGTAAAACACCGCTATTAGCAGAACCTTCTGGTAACATACAATAACGTCCGGTGGGGCCATCAATTAATAGGGTCGGTGAGCCCGATGTAGTTACCATAATTCGCCAATAGGGTAAATCATCAGTAATCTGAATAACGTGGTTTGGGGTTTGGGCAATAAACCCACAGTCCTGACTATTCACAGGCCCCCCAGAGGTTCCTGAAAGGGAGACGGGAGCTCCGGGGCTGATTTGCTGTAGATTCGCTCCAGCACTGGGCGCAAGGGCTAAAACCAAGCTAAAAACCCATCCCATCAAGGTTAAATGGCGTAATTTCATTTTAAGTTCCTCCTACAATTAATGCACTCCTTTCAAACCATACTGACGAAAAATTAGACTTACAGGTTCGTTTTTTCAATCTTTGAGGGATAATCAAGACTGTGCCATTAAAGCAGGGATTGTTGTGACCCATCACTACCAAGCTAGAATTTATATTACCCTCCGTCCTTCTGTTCTTGATCCTCAAGGCGTGGCGGTGAAATCTGGTATTCAACATCTGGGATATGACAATGTTGAACAGGTGAGGATTGGTAAATATATTGAAATGACCCTTTCGGCAACGGATGAAACCGAAGCAAGAAGTCAACTTGACCAAATTTGCGATCAGTTGTTAGCTAATCCTGTGATTGAAATTTATCGATTTGATCTAACGGAAGTTGCGGCCGTTACTCATTAATTTGATAACAGTTGGGTTGATCAAAAATGAACTAAAAATCTTTTTTGATCAACTTGTTTCTATTGATAATTTACTAGATTAATACATTATGAAATTTGGGGTTATTGTGTTTCCGGGTTCTAATTGCGATCGAGATGTGGCTTGGGTCACTCAAGGATTATTGGGGCAACCAACCCGGATGATTTGGCATGAAGATACGGATTTATCGGATATTGATGTGGTGGTAATTCCGGGGGGATTTAGTTACGGGGATTACTTGCGCTGTGGGGCGATCGCGCGTTTTTCTCCGATCATGCGTTCCACCATTGAACACGCCAACCAAGGGAAATTTGTTCTGGGAATTTGTAACGGATTTCAGGTATTAACTGAAGCGGGATTATTACCCGGAGCATTAGTCAGAAATCGGGATTTACATTTTATTTGTGAATCTGCTCCTTTGACGGTAATTAATAGTAATATTCCCTGGACTTCTGAATATCAAGTTGGGGAAGTCATTCATTTACCCATTGCCCACGGGGAAGGCTGTTATTATGCAGATGAAAATACCCTAGAAGAATTAGAAGCAAATCAGCAAGTTTTATTCCGTTATGGAACTGATAAAACTCCCAAACCTGAAGAAAATCCTAATGGATCTTTGAATAATATTGCGGGAATTTGTAACCGTCAAGGCAACGTTTTAGGCATGATGCCCCACCCCGAAAGAGCTTCCGATCCCATGTTAGGAAATACCGACGGGATTAAACTCTTTAAAACCTTATTAGGTTAGTCGATTAGCAGTGGTGTTCTGACAATTAGGGCATTTTACCGAGAAACAGGGTTTTTAAATCTTTAAAAACCCTGTGGTGATCATTAGAAATAAAAGTGTAATCTTGACGCAAATACATCCAAAGCTGTATCTGCAAAGGTCTTAGAATATAGCTATTGATTTAGTGGAGAAAGGATGAAGTAAATCTAAATCGGGGCTACGTTCAAGTTTAACGGAGATTGAATCCAATAGTCCTGCTAACCCCAAAGCCGGAGCATTATTAACAATTGAGCTTGTTAAATTGGTGCTAACATTCTCGTAGAAATCGTTAGGATTAGGATAATCGGTGAGGAAATCATTGACAAACTGAGTCAAGGGAATAATGTTCGCAAAGGTTTCCGTATTATCAACATAATCCAGACTAATTGTCGCATCTGCAACGGTTCCCCCCTGAACGGGTATGACCAGATCTGAAAATTGAATTTTTACCAGTTGGTCTGTATTTCCCGTTCCTGTTTCAAGGGTTTGACTGGTGAACGGATAAGGTAAAATTGCAATGGGAGCACGACTCAGTTCAACGGATAGGGTATCAAATGTTCCGGCTAATCCCAAGGCTGGAGCGTTATTAACAATTGCGTCTGTTAAATTCTGATTGACATTTTCATAGAAATCATTGGGATTAGGATACTTGCTCAGAAAGTCCTTAACAAAGTTGGTCACGGGGACAATATTAGGGGAGTTTTGTAAACCGTTCACTTGATCAATGCTGAGTACAACATCACTCACAATTCCCCCCTGAATCGGTATCGGTAGATCGGCAATTTCAACCCGTACCACTTGGTCTGATAGGCCGGTAAGACGACTGGTTGATGTACTGAAAAAGGGATGGGGTAAGGCAAAATCGGGGCTACGTCCGAGTTCAACTGAGACTGAATTTAATAATCCTGCTAATCCCAAAGCCGGAGCATTATTAACAATTGAGTTTGTTAAATTGGTGCTAATATTTTCATAGAAATCGTTAGGATTGGGATAATTAGTGAGGAAATTACTAACAAACTGAGTCACGGGAACAATATTCGCAAAGGTTTCCGCATTTTCAACATAATCCAGACTAATTGTTGCATCTGCAACTGTTCCCCCCTGAACAGGTATGACCTGATCTGAAAGTTGAACTTTCACCAGTTGATCTGTATTTCCCGTTGCTGTTTCAATGGTTTGACTGCTAAACGGATAGGGTAAAGTTGTAATCGGGTCACGACTCAAACTCGCTAACAAACCATCAAATGTTCCGGCTAGTCCCAAGGCTGGAGCGTTGTTGACAATTGCGTTCGTTAAATTCTGATTGACATTTTCATAGAAATCATTAGGATTGGGATAATTGCTCAGAAAGTCCTTAACAAAGTTGGTCACCGGGACAATATTGGGGGGGTTTTGTAAACCGTTCACCTGATCAATGCTGAGTACAACATCACTCACAATCCCCCCCTGAACCGGGATCAGTAGATCGGAAATTTCAACTTTGACGGTTTGATCGAATGTAGTCATAAGGTCACCCTTAGTGTGAAGTTTTGAGGCGGTTTCAAGTATATGCTACCTTCTTCTAACTTTCAAGGGTTTTTGCACTTTGACCAAAGAGGATTTTTTTAGCTTCATCGGTCATCTTTGTCCCGGAAGTATAGGCTTTTCCTTTTTCATAAGCCCGGATCACTGCTGGACGGGACTGCATCCGATTAAACCAAGTTTTTAAGTGGGGAAAATCTTCTAAATTTTGCTGTTGTTGTTCAAAGGGAACAATCCAAGGATAACAGGCTATATCGGCAATTGAGTATTCTCCTGCAATATAATTTTGTCCGGCTAATTGACGATTCAAAACCCCATATAAACGATTAGTTTCTTTGACATAACGGTCAATAGCATAGGGAATTTTTTCCGGTGCATACTGAACAAAATGATGGTTTTGTCCGGCCATGGGCCCTAGTCCTCCGACTTGCCAGAATAGCCACTCTAAAATGATTTTGCGATCGCGCCAATTTTCAGGGAAAAACTGTCCGGTTTTTTCTGCTAAATAAATTAAAATAGCCCCGGATTCAAAGATAGATAAAGGTTCACCCCCATCCACCGGATCGAAGTCAATAATGGCAGGCATTCGATTATTAGGCGCAATTTTCAGAAATTCCGGTTTGAATTGCTCCCCCGTCCCAATATTAATCGGAATAATTTGATAGTCTAATCCAGTTTCTTCTAAAAATATCGAAACCTTGTTGCCGTTAGGGGTGGGCCAGTAATACAGTTCAATCATAATGATAATAGTTAGAGAGCATGGGAATTTGAGGGAGGCGTGAACGCCTCACAACAAAGTTTATAGGTCTTCTTGGAAGTCTTTTAAAATTCTTAGCAGGTCTTGAATTCCTGCATTGGGAATTAAATTCACTAGGGAGGTCGTCTGTTTTCCCCCCCCTAAATTCACATGAACTTTTTGTAAGACCTGTTGAACTTCACTTTCGGTAAAATCTCCCTGCTCTAAAAGCGGATAAAGTTGTTCGGCTAATTGTGTATGCAAATGGGCATCCGATAAATAGAGATGCCATTTTGCAATATCAATATAGATATTTTCTCCAATTTCAGAGGCTAATTTTTCCAGGGTTTTTGTATCTAAAACAGACATGATTCAACTCCTAAATATCGGGGGTTAACCCAATGTTATTGATCGGGGGTGACGGGAGAATAGTCGGCGATCGCAAAAATATAAACACCATGAATGGCGATCACCGACAACCAAACCAGGGTAAATGGGGTTAACCAAGACCATTCCGTGGATTGCAGATTATGGAAAAACCATAAACCCGAATTAATCGGGGCAAAAATAGCAACATGGGTGGCAAAATTCATCCGATCATCCAAACGGCGATAGTCTGGATCTTTCCGGTCAGGTTGACGGGGCCAACGAGGAGGCATAGACAATAAGTTCCCAAGTTTTTCTATTCCATTTTAGGCCTAACTGGGATTGACTTCTATCTGGTGTTGGTAGTCCCCGGATTTTCCCCCGGTTTTACTTAACAGGCGAATTGACTCAATCACAATGGATTTTTCCAAGGCTTTGGCCATGTCATAGAGGGTCAAAGCCGCCACGGAAACGGCGGTTAAGGCTTCCATTTCTACCCCAGT
The DNA here is from genome assembly GCA_036703685.1 of Candidatus Obscuribacterales bacterium. GTDB lineage: Bacteria > Cyanobacteriota > Cyanobacteriia > Cyanobacteriales > Microcoleaceae > Planktothrix. The sequence continues at coordinate 8,441 of DATNRE010000202.1, read as the reverse complement.
TTCCGCTTTGGTAATCACTTGGGCTCGAATTTGATACCCGGGTAATTCGGGATCGGGAATAATTTGGACATCAATTTTGCTCAGGGGCAAGGGATGACACAGGGGGATTAACTGGGCTGTTTGTTTGGCTGCCATGATTCCGGCTAGTTTTGCTGTGCTTAAAACATCCCCTTTGGGTGCGTTTCCGGCTTCAATGGCGTCAAAGGTGGTGCTTGACATCCTGACTTGTCCCCCGGCGATCGCCTGACGACGAGTAACCTCCTTCCCCGACACATCCACCATCCTTGCTTCCCCCGTTTCATCCAGGTGGGAAAGGCGATCGGCGGAATCTGAAAAAAAAATGTTTGCCATTTGGGAAAAATGTGTTATGCTAATAAAGCAGTCAAAAAAAGCCGATTTTTGAGATTGTTGTGCTGAACTGACGGGGGCTTGTAGCTCAGTGGACTAGAGCACGTGGCTACGGACCACGGTGTCGGGGGTTCGAATCCCTCCTAGCCCGTTAGATTACTTAATATCTGGTTTTTCAGGTAAGGTGAACTTTTTTAGTTAACTTACCTGGAAAACATTTATATTAGCAGGGCTCTGCTCCCCCTGCTCCCCTTGCCTCTAGGGCTGTTTCATGTTTGAAAATTATAGCCTACTTTTGGGTCATAATTCTCAAACATGATAGCTATTTTCTGAATAATTAATATTTTATATAATAGATATCTCCGAAAATCCCAAAATGCCCTCTATCGCTACTTTTTGAGTCTCTAGCACTCCTGTGCCATGTTCTGCCAAAGTAACGGATTAATAGGCTTTTTCAGTTACATTAATAATAATTAATGAATTTTATCTCTAATATTCAATCATTTTTTAAAACCCACATTCCGCAGATATTTAAGCCAATTGAATTTCCCATTAAATTGTAATAAATAAAAGCCCAAATCATTACTGAGATGGAATTAGGGGAGCAGGGGGAGCAGGGGGAGTAAACTCTTTCTATTACCCATTACCTATTACCCATTACCCATTCCCTACCGCTATAATTCCTGAATTAAAACAAAAGGTTGCACAATTAAGGCTTGAAATCGTTTTTTAGGTTGATCATTCCATTGGAAAATTTGCTCGGGGGAGGGTTTATGAATTAATGCTTCACTAATCCAATGTTGGACTGAAACTGAGTTATCCTGGGCGATCGCTTCCCCTACAGTTAATAAATCCAATTGAGATTCTACAATAATGACTATCTCCCGTTCCAGGTGAGGCGTTAACCAATCCCATTCCGCTTCATCCAGGTTTTCTGTCAGTTGGGATCTTAAAGATTCAGTTTCCATAAAAAATTGAGGGTTAAAATTGATCAGGATTAACAATTAACGTCCGAGATCATGCAGGGCATTAATTTCATCGGCACAACGTTGGGTTAATTCGAGTAATTCGTCCCGGTTGGTAGAATCGGGAGGGGAAATTAAATGACCCACTCGTACCGTAACCGGAACCGGTCGAGGCAGATAGGAACCGCGATCTACAATGGCATTGGTTCCCCATAAACACACCGGTAATAAGGGAACTTTGGCCTTAGCTGCGATTAAAGCCGCCCCCAATTTCGGCTCCGTAATTCGACCATCGGGGGTGCGAGTTCCCTGGAGAAAAACCCCCGTAGCCCAACCATTTTCTAATTGTTGTAACGCCGCCCGGATGGCACTGCGATCGGGGGAACCCCGTTTGACGGGATAGGCTCCATACAGGGAAATCGCCTGTTTTAAGATCGGAACTTCAAACAATTCCTCTTTTGCCATATAGGAAACCGGGCGGCCCATGCAATTGGCCAGGAGGACAGGATCGAAATCGCTCGCATGGTTACTCACAACGACTAATGGCCCGGCCAAGGGAACCCGATCCGCATCATAAATCCGACCTTGAAAGTACAGATGCAACATCGGGCTAACCACCGACCACTTGAACAGGTGATACAGAATCAAACTAGAAAGGGGTTCACGGCTTCTCACAAAAGGTGTAAATTCTTGATTCACGCGCTTAGTTGAATAGTTCGGGTTGAACAGTCTGGGTTTAGGGGTTAATTTTTCTGGCCTTGGGATGCCTTCACCGAGGCTAAAACTTCTTCGATTTTGGAGAGTTCCACCGCACCAGAGAAAGTTTCACCATTCATAATAAAAAACGGTGTTCCCGAAATCCCCAAACTTTCCCCTAATTGCATATCCTTCTGAATGGCTGCTTTCGCTTCTGGGCTTTGGCGATCGCGATTAAATTTTTCTAAGTCCAGATTTAACTGTTGAGCGATCGCCGGATATAACGCCTCTCCTAGCTGATTTTGTTGTGTAAATAGGGCATTTTGGTATTCCCAGAATTTGCCCTGTTGTTGGGCCGCCCAGGCTGCTTGGGCTGCGGGTAGGGCCTCGGGGTGAATCCGAGTCAGGGGACAATGCTTATAAACCAGAGTCACCTGATTTTGGTGAGTTTTCATAAACTGGTTAATCGTGTCGTGGGCGCGGGCGCAGAAGGGACACTGAAAATCAGAAAACTCCACCAAAACAATATTTTTAGCCTCTGAGCCCGTAAAGGGGGAATTCCCGATCACCGCTTGAGGATTGGTTTTGATTTGATCTAAAAAAGTTTGTCGCGCCTGTTGGAGTTGGCCGTCCTGTTGCTGTTGATAGGCTTGGACGGACTCTAAAATCACTTCTGGATGCTGTCGAATCACTTGCAGGATTTGCTGTTCCAGTTGAGGATCAACTTTAACCGTTTGATCGGACTGGGCGGATTCTGAACAACTCATCAACGTCACACCAACAACCAAAACTATTGCGATCCATAACCTTGATTGACGATAAAGCTGTTGTCCTATCCTAGAGATGTTCATAATCCTGGGTTCCCATCGATTTTTTTTTAATCCTAACAGTTAACCGTCAACTCCTTTCCTAATCGTTGGAAATATATCCTAAATCCGCTAATTTTTTTAAGACTTTAGCAACACTTTCGGATAAATCTTCGTGATCGGTATTACATTCAACGTCTGGATTTGTTGGGGCTTCGTAGGGGTCATCAATACCTGTAAAGCCTTTAATTTCCCCTGCTCTAGCTCGTTTATATAATCCTTTAACATCTCGACCTTCACAAACCGTTAAGGGCGCATTCACATAAACTTCCACAAAATCCCCAATTTTCCCCCTCACTTCTTCCCGAATTTCTCGATAGGGAGAAATAGCAGAAACCAGGACAATTACCCCATTTCGGGTTAAGAGATTGGCAACAAATCCAATCCGACGGATATTTTCATCCCGATCCGCTTTACTAAATCCTAAACCTTTGGTGAGATTTTCCCGAACAATATCCCCATCTAAAATCTCTAGCTTACATCCCTTTTCTTGGAATATTTGAGCAACCGCTTGGCTAATGGTGGTTTTTCCCGCACCACTCAAACCCGTAAACCATACTGTTACACCTCGATGCTGCATTCAGGTTTTTTCTCCCGTGATTATTCGTTTAGATCTCCAATAGATTATCGTAAGTCGAGATTGCAGCGCGAGTCAACTAAAATATTAATTCTCGGTTGGCTAGACTTGACATTTAAACCTTAATTTGTATTCCCTTGTTTGTTATGGGTTGCATCAGAAGTAGAGAAAACTATCAAATTTGACAGAATTTCTTTGAATAATGTAGTTTGATCTTATAATTTGTTGTTGCGCTTAAGCGCATCTCTTTAGAGCAAAAACATCAACCCAACATGATTTTGAAAAATCCCTTTAAATATTTACTATTTTTATTTCTAACAACCCTGGTAATTTGGGGGATTATCACTAGCCATAATGTTCCCACTTCTGCCCAGGAAAAACCCTCGGGGACAACCAAAACCCTGATCATGGCAACTTCCCCAGATTATCCCCCCTATCAATTTAAAGATACGGCTACCAGTGGCGATAAAATTGTAGGTTTTGATGTAGATATTGCCGAATATATTACTCAGCAATTAGGCTACGATCTAAAAATTGATGGCATGGATTTTAATGGTTTAATTCCGGCTTTAACCGCAAAACGGGCGGATTTTGTCATGGCAGGAATGACCCCTACTCCTGAGCGTCAAAAAAATGTAGCTTTTTCGGATATCTATTTTGAAGCTAAAAATACTATTGTTAGTCTCGATACCCAAAATTATACTAATCCCGAACAATTAAAAGGAAAAAAAGTCGGAGTCCAACTGGGATCAATTCAGCAGGAAGCGGTGAAAAATTGGTCGGGGGTAACGGCTATTCATTTAAATAAAACCAGTGATATTATTCAAGAATTAAAATCAAAACGGCTGGATGCGGGGGTTTTAGAAAATACAATTGTTATGGGCTATATTGCGTCGAATCCAGGGTTAGTCTATCACGAAGTTCCCAATACTGAAGCAGCAGGATCGGCGATCGCTTTTCCCAAAAACTCCCCCTTAGTCGAACCCTTTAATCAGGTGATTCAACAGATGCAAGCCAGTGGTAAAATTGAGGAACTGGCTAAGAAATGGTTTGATCGTCCAGTCAGCTTAGAAACTGCTGAAGTTCCGCAGGGAAAAGGATTAAAACTTGATTTTAATAAAATTGCGCCCAATATTCCCTATATCTTAGCCGGGATTTTTATTACCTTACAATTTAGTTTGGTTTCGGCTTTCTTCGGATTTATTTGGGGAACAATTCTCGCCCTGTTTAAGATTTCGACTATTAAACCTCTGAATATTTTTTCCCAAGCCTATACATCCATTTTTAGAGGTACACCCTTACTGGTACAATTAACCTTAATTTATTTTGCCACGCCCCAACTCACCGGATATGATATTACCGCCTTTCAAGCCGGGATATTAGCCTTTTCCTTAAATTCTGGGGCTTATATTTCCGAAACCATTCGGGCGGGAATTCAAGCCGTGGATAAAGGGCAAAAAGAAGCCTGCGAAGCCTTGGGGATTCAATATCAACTGATGATGGTAGATATTATTTTACCCCAAGCCCTCAGAAACATTCTTCCTGCTTTAGTGAATGAAAGTATTAATCTATTAAAAGATTCAACCTTAGTATCCGTTATTGGGGTAGAAGATATGTTGCGGCGGGCGCAAATTGTCGGGGCGGAAAAGTATATTTACTTTGAACCTTTGATTTTTGTCGCTATTATTTATTATATCATGATTATTACCTTAACTTGGGGAGCAAATGGACTTGAACGCAAACTCAAAAGTAACAGTTGATTCGGCGGTTATAGTGGATCGGTTGTATAAATCCTTTGGCGAATTAAAAGTTTTAAAAGGGATTTCCACCGAGATTCAAAAAGGGCAGGTTGTATCTATTATCGGCCCTTCAGGTTGTGGGAAATCCACCTTTTTACGCTGTCTGAATCTTCTGGAAAAACCGACCTCCGGGCGTATTTTTATTGATGGCATGGAAATCACTGACCCGAAAGCCGAAATTTATAAAATTCGCCAGTCCGTGGGAATGGTCTTTCAAAACTTTAATTTATTTCCTCATTTAAGTGTCTTAAAAAATGTGATTTATGCTCCGACAAAAGTTAAGAAAATCTCCGAATCTGCTGCGAAAAATTTGGGGATGGAGTTATTACAAAAAGTGGGCTTGGCAGAGAAAGCAGACGTCTATCCTTCCCGACTTTCAGGAGGACAAAAACAACGGGTTGCGATCGCTCGAACCATGGCCATGGAACCGGATATTTTATTAATGGATGAACCCACCTCCGCCCTTGATCCAGAAATGGTAAAAGAAGTTTTAGAGGTAATGAAATCCTTAGCAAAAACCGGAATTACCATGGCAATTGTCACCCATGAAATGGGATTTGCTCGGGAAGTTTCTAACCGGATTTTATTCCTAGATAGTGGTTTACTGGCCGAAGATTCTCCCCCAGAACAGTTTTTTAAAAATCCTGAATCTGAACGGGCAAAGCAGTTTTTAGAAAAAATGTTATAGCAATTAATCTGAGTGTTGACAACTTCTGTGTGTCTTCGTGTCTTTGTGGTTAAATTAGGCTTAATCCTGGTAAAGATAGCTACAAAAACGGCTATATAATTTTAATATCAGCATTTATTGACCCAAATCGACAAAAATTGTGTATTATTAAGTAGTGTTACATTAATTCCTGTCTTCAGTGCATTCTGATTCCTCATCCAACTGGGTTGTCTCAGTTTAAATGATAATCTGTATCACGGATGACAGAATTTTTCGATCCATCAAGTCGATACTGTTGTTAAAAAGGTACAGAACTATGGCAAATTCAACCCTTGAGAATAACGCCGCTTCCGCTTCAAATCAGTGGGGTGAAGACTCTCAAATCTGGCAAAGTTTGAAAGTGGCGATCGCATCTAGTTCCGGTTTTCAACGCTGGGAATTAGAACGGGACTTAAACCTGATTGAACCCACCACTAATTTAGATCAATTAGTAAGTTTATACCTACGCGAAACCCTGGAAACCTTAGCTTATTAAAACGTCAGTGTGAGTTTTTTAATCCATAATAATTCCCCGAAACTAGGTTTCTCAAGATGGCTTGCTGAAACCTGGTTTTTTGACTGGTCAGATATAATTATATTATTTTAGAATTAACAGCAGAGATGATTTTTAGTTGGTTAAAATTGAGTTAAATGGGGAACTGCGATCGCTTCAACAGCAAAATTATGATTAAATAGGGAATAGCTGAAAGATTCAATTTTTGACCATGACCCATTCCCTAGAACTTCCCCCCCTGAATACCGATACAATTTGGGCAATTATTAATCAAGATCTTGATGATGCAACCGTGAATCAATTGGTTTGGTATTATCTAGGATATCGGTATAATTCCGAAACCGATCAATGGGATGGGACAAATGCCGATCCCCATTGGACAACCGAATATCCCGCACCTCCTGATTTTATCGAAAGTCGTCCCGCAACGGTGAAATTAACTCGTTCAATTCCCGCAGAGCATAAACAATTGCTCAAGGAAGAATTAGGTTTTAAAGGATATAAAATTGGGGAATTTAACCCGAGGGATACTCGACGGTCAACTATGGCTAGTTGGTTATTATCCCAGATGAAAGAACTGAAATTAATATGAAACTCTTAAAAATATTAGGTTTATCTGTTGTTTTGACTGGAGTTAGTGCGGTTTTAAGTCCGCTTTCCTGGGCTGCACCGAGAGTCAAAATTGTCGGAAACTGTGAAACACAATCCTGTCAAACCCTATGGAAAAAACTCCGGTCTAATTTTCCTGAAAAAACCCAAGATTATCAAAAAAAATGTTCATCTCCTCAAAGATTAGGATTATTCGTTTATACTCCTGAGAATCAAAATAAAGTTGTTTATTTGACCTGTTGGGAAGCTAAAATAGACAGAGGAGAACGGGTGGGACAACAATTAGGGGTTCTTCCTTTCCCAGGTTATGAACAAGAATTTGGCGTAAAAATAGCCAGTGATGACCCCAAAATTCAGGCTGTTTTAAAACGAAATAGTCAACAGGTCGAACGCATGAGTTTTAACTGTGCAACCCATGGAGGTGATATTAATATTTTAGTGTCTGACGATGGGAAAGAAACAGTCACATTACAATGTTATTTTCAAGCCTGGACTATCTTATTTGACTCTAATCGGGACGGTGTTTCAGATGGTCAATATGGTCGCGGTACAGGCATTGATTTTACGGAAAAATTAAAGCAATAGGGAATAGGGAATAGGGAATAGGTAATAGGTAATAGGTAATAGGTAATAGGTAATGGGTAATGGGTAATTCATAATTACCCTAAAGGTTCATCACGACGGTCAACGGCACGAAGGCGGCTTAATCGCTCCGTTGCCCATTTTGCCATTTCTTGAACTTCAGGATCGGGATCATCCATAGCTCGTTGTAGAATTTGACTCATTTGGGTGGCTAAATCATAAATGCGGGTTAAATCTCGAATAGCATTTTTTCTGACTTCTGCATTTTCATCTTGAAGGGACAAACTTAAGGCTCGGTTTAGGGGTTTTAGGGTGCGAGTTCCTATTTCTGAAAGGGCGGCTAAAACCAAACTGCGTTGATTCGAGTCAGAATTAATTAATAATTCTAATAACGCTTGAATAGCCCGAGAATCTCCAGCTTGAGCCAGTTCCCAAATAGCATTATTCCTAATATTGGGGTTAGTCTGTTTTAAATCATTAATCCATTGTTCCTGGGGCTCGATTTTAGGAGCAGGGGCAGCGTCCGGTATTAATGAGGAACTCGCCGGGTGTGGTGACGGTGGAGTATCGGTTTTAGCAATTTGTAATGCCGCCTCCCGATGACTATTCTGTTCTGAGAACAAAGAAGGTTGGATCACGGTGGGGGCCGTTTGGGGGGGTTCCTTGAGCGATGGAGAGGGTTCAGGGTCAGATTTGGGGAGGGTTTGCGCCTGAATATCAATAACTTTGCCTTCTTCGGGATCGGAGGGACTGATTAGCCGAATTAAGATTAAAATAGC
>DATNRE010000201.1:0-17375 GCA_036703685.1 Candidatus Obscuribacterales bacterium | reverse complement strand
GAAATAGTTTCAGAACCTTTTCCTTCTAATGAAGGTCGCTACTGTATTGACTAATGAACAAGTTGTTTCTGCTTGTATGAATTACAGTTTCAGAACCTTTTCCTTCTAATGAAGGTCGCTACAGAGAACCTAGAACCCTATATTGTCGTCAACAAATACAAAGGTTTCAGAACCTTTTCCTTCTAATGAAGGTCGCTACCCTTACCTATTAAAACCCTTATGTTGCTTAATGTCTAGGGGGCGTTTGCGAGGCTTACTGATTTGATGATGAAAAAGCTGAGGTAATGTAGAGGTAGACATAAGCAAAATCCTTATAGAGTAAGCTATCGGGGCTCCTGACGAGTTTTCGTTGTTTCAGCTACTTTTGCCTGAGCTTCGGACGAGGTTTAGGCAACTCTGTATTTTCTAATCCCCATATTAGTTGAAATTGATTTTCCTTCAGTATATTGTCTTGTATTGAATCAGATACAGCCGTAATTAATGGATCAAATACAGTAATGAGGCAAAATTGATCATGTTGGCGTACAGAGTAACCTGACGGACGATTTTTGTGATCCCCACACCATTCGGGTCTGCTTTTATCACAAGTCTTGGTACTACAAATTCCATGCACAATTTTTCTCCACTGTTCCTGATTTGAACTAAACCAAATACTAAAAATCATACCAAGTTCGGGTTTATTTGAAGCAGGAACACTTATATTTTCTTGACTAGCAAAACTTACAATTTGTTCTTTGATTTGACTAATTAAATTATTAAGGTATTGACCAATAACTTGAAAATTAGATTCTGCAAAACTTGAAAATTGAGAGATTTCAAATTGGTTTCCTCGATCTAGTTTACGTTTGTCTTCTTTATTCTCTTTTAAATTGAAAAAAGATTTTTCATAGCTATGGAATGGTCGTTTCCAGCCAGGGCCAAGACCACCTAAAGAACTAGCCAATTTTAATAAATTATTAATTAAATCTTTAAGCTCTGGGTTACAATCTATCTGGATTAGCCATAGTTGATGATTAGCATTTTGATGAGAGTTATCAACATTAGATAAGTAGCTTGTTAAAGTTAACTTCCCTCGGTTGTCAGTGCTTCCAAAAATTCTATTTGTTAATTCTTTAGCACCTTCTTTTAACAAAACTCCCAGCGCTAAACGAGTAAAATATCCTCGTAAACAAGCTCGTAATACCTGCGGATTCCACCGATATAACTCTTTCTTAGCATCAATACAAGGCTTCATTCCTGTAAGTTTAATTTCCCAAGTTCCTTGATTTGGAATTTCTTTAGCGATTCGACCAAAACCCGATGCCGTTCCTCGACCCACCCCTTGCTCTTTAAGCATTGCTTGAAAACGATTAGCTAACCACTCTTTTTGTATTTCAGAAATATTATAAGAATTATTAATTTGAATACAAATTGGAGACAAACTTCCCTTCACTTTTAAAGGTCGAGTAACATTTTTATTCTTAATAACTGGGGGATTTATATTTTTACTAGGTTCTACGGCGGGAATCTGCCATTGAACACCTAATTTGTTTCTGCTAGATTGATCATAAAAGATTTGCCATTCTTGTTGAGGATTCAAAGGGAAAGGTTTAAGTAAATCATCAACATTAATATTCTCAAATCGAATTTTTCTAGGTTTCCATCGCCAATTTTCCGTATCTATCAATTCTTCCCAAAACAGTTTTTCCTCTTCTTCAATAGAATCCCAGGTCTTCCGCATCCAGTTGAGGAAAGCTCCGCGAAGGCTAGAACCTGGAATAACTGGAACACCCGCAATATTGGCAGGTAAGATATGATCTTCCGGTAAGCTCCCGCCTCCTACTTGAATCGGACTAATAGGCTTTAATCCTTCAATTTTCACTGTTGCGTTAGAATTTTCATAATGAATGTGATTTTTCCAAGTATCCTTAATTATCCCTATATCTTCTGTTTTTGGTATCCATCCAGCTTCCGGTTCTGAAATCCCATACCAGCAAGGTCTTGTTGAAGGTAAATTCATGATTGAATCCTAATATTTTTGTAGTTTATGATAAAAAGAGTTATAGAGTATAATTACTCTTTTGAGAATCTTTGATTCTCATTGTCCAAAACTGAATAGCATCACTAATTTCAATAAGTAGGTCAGCAATCATAACTTGATCATTAGTAGAAAGTTTTTCAAAATTATCATTAAAATCCTGAGTTGAAAGATCAGCCTTAATGCTTAAACTTTTATTCAGAATTTCACATAATACTAGACGAGCCACTTTCCAAGCAAAAAATTTTCGTTTCCCATCATCTGGATATAGCTCATCATCAATGCTCTGCGAACCATTTCCAGTTTTTCCGTCTTTTTCTTCATAAGAGCGAGACACAGCCCAAAAACGGACAACCCCCCAAGTCGCAATATATTCAGCAATATTACTAGCTTCTGCTTGCCAAGTTTTAAATTCTTTCTTCTCTGTATAAGCAATAAACTTAGTCAACTTAGCAAAAACTTTTTTATCGAAATTGTAAAAATCAATGCTCATTTAAAACTCCTATGATTCTTGAATATTAATTCGTCCGTAGCCAATACTCCACAACCCACCAAGATAGTGTTCTTGTCTAAGGAACTTTGGCCAACTCTCAATATTGTCAACGGTTCCTCTAGTTGTCCACGAAATCATAAACACAGCCCCAGGAGGCAAACCTTCTACAGAAAATAAGTTCTTTACTCCAGTGTTTTTATCATTATCAGAATCATCATCAGATTCTTGAGCATCTAATTCTGCTTGGCTTTTTAAATTAACTCTAGGTTGTCGAACTAATCCCATATCAACTAACAAATTGATATATTCATCAGGAACAATAATTCGCCTATTCTCTTTTACCTCTGGAGGTGCAGGTAATAATATTTGAGGATTACACTTTTGCACATTATTTAACTTTAACCATCGTAAATAGACCGTTTCATTTTTAAGAGATTCATCAGTAACATAAATTTCATTAGACTTTAAATCCTCTATCAAATCCTTTCCTGATACTTGAAGAAAGCGATTCAGCCAACTTAAACAACTGACCCACCAAGTTCCATAGCCTAAAACATGAACAGGCCACCATACAGGCCATCCCCAACCGAGAGCAATGTGACCTGTAGAGATATCATGATCTTTTCCTCCAAACCAGTTTTTAACAGGGTATTCGCACTGCTTTGAATTTTCAGCGTGTTCTCGTAATGCACCTCTTAGGGAACTACCGGGAATAGCGGGAGTGCGATCGCTTAATCGAAAAATGGGATTATTATTGCCTCGGCTACTACTATCAGACCCACCAATATGTACAGGATCTTTACAAATTAACCATTCAACTCTTGTGTAGTTTTCATCTTGAGATTCTCCAGATGTTTTATCCTTTTGGGATTTAGTTTGAGAGTCTGTTTGTTGTACCATTAGTTTTCCTCCTTAAATAACCATAAATGTCCATAACCTAAAACATCTCGTTTGTAATCATCAGGATTAGGAAAAGGCCCTGATTTCGAGATCGGGGGAGAACCCTCCCACAGATAAATTGCACCTGCGGGAGTCATCCATTCACCAGGGGTTAAAACTGGAACTGTTTTTTTAGGATCGTTGCGGTCTTTAACTTTTTTCCAAGTTTGCCAAGGAATTCCATTTTCAGCGGCATAAGCTTTAAGAGAACAAGGTGGATAGGGAACAGAAACCTTATGCTTATTATTTTTTTGCCACAATGCGGCTGTTAATAAAACTGCTCCTGTAGCATCAGGACAATCCGCTTCTAACCAGTCTAAATCAAGATCAATAGGTTGAATCGTGATTGGCGTTGCACCTGCGCCTAAAAAGCTATTGGCTTCTGTCCGGTAATTATAATCTTCACCAATTATTTTAACTAAAATTGACCATCCTGGTTTTAATAGGGTTGTCATTTCAGCAAAAAAGCCATTTTCTTCTAAAACTTGGAAATCATCGCCACGTCGGTTATGGCTTAGTGTAAGTGTTTCCCAAGGTAATTTGTGTAATTGTTCTTCATTTATAATCAAATCTTTAGTTTTAAATAAATCTTGCAATCCTTCCCTATCAATTAAAAACTGTCCTCCCAACATTTCAACATCTTTTTGCTCATGCTTAGACTGAACAGACCACTGTTTTTCATGCAATTGATTCTCTTGTAACTGCATTCGGAATAAAGATGTTGGCAGCTTATTTTTATCTGAATTTTGCTTGGATGGCTCGTAGTAAATTGTTTGTGGTAAGGTAAAATAAACTTCTTCTTGATAACACCAAAACGGCCCTAATAGCTGACGTTTGAATTGGGTAATCTTAGGACTATTGGCAAATAAACAAGCTGCTAATTGATGACCATTAGGTGGCCATCGACATCCAACTTGACCACTATTTTGACCGACTGGGGTTAAATTACCAAGTGTTATTGGCCCCGATGGAGTAATCGTATACCATCCTGTCATCGTTGTCCTCCTTGAATTTTTTCTAGCCATTTTTCTCGTTCTCGTTCTTGCCGAGCTAAAAACCCTCGAATGCAAATCCAATTAATCCACCATTGCCAATCACTGAGTTCAGTTTCCCATTCTGAATCTTGTTCATACTCAGTAACCATTTGCCAATTCAGATTAATTCCTAAACTTTTCCATAATGTATCTAATAAGTCTTGAACATCCTCAATTTCGTTATCTCTTAAATGGGTACTTTCCAAATAACTTAACATTTTTTCCCAACGATTTAACTCGGTTTGCTCTGTTGAAGTTCCTGAAACTGACATTAACAAATTCCACAACGGCCAAGGACAGACCCAATCCAAAGATTGACCACTGTTGAATAGAACTTTCACACAAACTCGATTTTTACCTTGGTTTTTAGCTTGTTTATAGGCTTGATTTAACCCTCGATGCCATAGAGATTGAGGAACCCGACGTTGGGCAATCACAACACCTAAACTAAAATCCATCTTTGAGCCAGGAATCGGACAAACCTGGCTTTGTCGGTATCGAATCCAACCATCATTAAGAGGTTCAACAACTTTTTTCTCTACTGCATCTAAACATAACTCTTGACCTCGCCACAGTTGATATAAATTAGTTGTAAGAGGAACAGTTTCTGTGATTGGCCCTAAGAGTAAGAAATCATCTCCTCCGGCAAAAATAACTTTAGCATTATGATATTCCTGAGCTAAATCATATAATAACTGATTCCACGAAGTAAATAATACTGATAAATCCAGAATGTGAGGCAGTTCAATTTTTCTAGGGATATTTTCTGGAATTTCAGGGTAAGAAACTCCTAAAACTTCAGCCATTTCAGAGTTAGGATGCCATTTAGCCCATGAAAGAGCTAAAGTTTCATACTGTTTTCCTGAAAGCCATTTCCCCATATTATCGCCATCACCACGCCATCCTACTGTCCACTCAATGGCACTTTCCCACCCTTGAACTTCATTCTCCCACTCTTTAAGCTTCTGATTAATTGATTGTTCATTACCTTTCTCTATTATTTGTAACTTTTCTTTGACATTACGTCGCTCTAAAACTTCAGGAACTGCAAAAGATGCAATAGAATCTACTTTAGGCATTCCCCATTCATTAGAGGGTTCGGTATTAGAATGTACTTTAGGCATTCCCTCTCGACTAGAGAGATCGGTATTAAAATACTTATTATGCAAACTATTAATTTTTTGATTCCAAATAGAAGGATCTACTTGTTCTGCAACCCAAGCGGCGGCCGTAGATGTTCGGTCAGGGAAATGCTTCCAAACTTCGTTATCATGAGGTTCTTTGCCCCACCTTTTTTGTAGTGTTAATTCAATTACTTTTGGCACAGAAGCTAATCGTTTAATTAATTCTATGCTATTAAGGCGATCGCTACTAGAGAATACACCTGCAAAAAGGCTTTCTTCGACGCTGGCTGCCCTTTGCCACCAACTATCAATTTCCTCTTTTGGTAATCCCCAAGTTCCGCCGTCAGCGTAAACTAATCGTAACCCTGGATGCCAAACCGACAATGCTCCACTACTCGGACTGGTTAAGCCACTCCACCAAGTTCCTTCCCAGTTTCGAGCATTTTTATCTGCTTCGATTTGTTGATGTAGATTTTTAATATCTTCAACAACGGTATCACGATTTAAAACGCAACCTTGAGAAGATTCAGAACGAGGTGCTGTATAGACAGACCATAGATATTGAGCATCACTATGAACAACTTTCCATCCGTGACCATCAAGTAGCCGTTTTTCATTTCTTTTTTCTAGCTCAATAACAGCCTTTTCTAAACACTTCAAGAACTTTTGCCATTCATTTGGAATAACAGAGCTTTGTTTTTGTAACCAACCTTCTTCATCGGGATAAAGACCTAAAATAACATTAGGGAGTTCGGCTTGCCAAAACCGATCATACTTTTTAAAAGGTACTTCATTAGGCTCCTTTAACCATTTCACTAAATCTGAGTCATGATGCCAGGGTAAGAGGATTTTGCCTCCCGCTTTTTCCCACTCAATAATTAAAACAGCCGTTAGATAATGACATAACCAAGAAGCTACAGCCCAATCTCTTAGGCGTTGACCTCCCCCTAAAAACTCCTGTACTGGCCCAAAGGTTAGAACGGCAACTCGACTTAAATTATCAGAAAATTCCTCTCCTTCTAACTGATTGCAAGCAAATTTAGTTGCTCCTCCTCCCCACCAGAACTGATTTTTAATATTATCTGCTAAGTTAGGATCATTTTGCCACTCTCCACTAACCGGATGAAAGGCTCCAGGGGGGAAACCTTCAGACAGTTGTTGATAGTGTTGTTGTTGTATTTGTAACCAGTCTTCTAAGTTCATTTTAAGAGTTCCTGTAAGTCTTCAACTTTTTGCTTATAGTTATTAACTAAATTATCAATTTTATTTTCCAAATCAGCCAGTTTTATAACATATTGCAGATGTTTAATAGCTACTTGAGAAGGATGCTCATTGCTTGTAACTATCTTCACCTCTAATGTTTTTTTATCTAAAATATTATCTATAATATCCCCCATTAAGGAATGATATAACTGATTCCTTAGATCAGTAAAACCTTTTACTTCAATAGTTTCAGTTTCTCCAAAGTCCCATTGACTCATGTAGAAAGATTTAAATTGGCTCCATTCTTCATTTTTTTCCACTTTTTTAGCTACATAAATAACTTCTCTCTGTGTTTCTTTCCCTTGATCCAAAATAGTTTTTTTCTTTCCCCTAGATAAAACATCTCCAACTATTGCAGAAATAGATATTTTTACTTCATATAGTTGCTCATTGTATTGATAAAATAAATTTCGTTCTTTCCAGTGGTAATTACCATTCCCCTGCTTTTCTAATAAACAGAGTATAGCTAACTCAAACGCTCCAGCAACTCTTAAATACCAGTGCATCCACTGACCTCGTTCACGAAACGCTGTTTCACTCCATAAAGCAATAGCAATTCGTTCAATCACAGCATCTTTAGGCGTTGAAAATGAACGGTCACTTAAATTGAATGAAACTGCATGATCTAACTCTTTAAGTAAATTTAAGATATCTTCTAGTTGTTGATATTCTTGATGGGTCTTAACTAACTGGATCGCACCACTAAAATCTTGAATTTTCAGTAATTCTTGGATTTGAGGAACCTTTAACCGCCATTGCCAATGACTTCCTGAGTGAATTTCACAATTATTTTCATCCTCATCCTCGTCCTCATCTTGTTCAGAAACATAAACAAATTCAATATTTCTACCTTCAATTTTACGCTCAATTCCCCAAAGATACAAAGAACTACTTAGGGCGGGAGTGCCACTACTATGTTGAATAATAATTTTATCAATTGGAACTGGAAGTAAATTTAAGCGCTCATTTTCATTATTATTGGTACTTTTGAAGCCCATAGAATCTTCCGAAAATTCTATGTAATTATTAAGTAGTTTTTCTATATCTTGTGCCATATCTTCCCAATCAGCTACACCATTATCAGTATTAGGATTGACGAGAAATTGAATTGTATGACAGTTTATTTTTTGCTGTTTACACCAATCTTTTAATGAATTTTCCCAGTGTATTCCATCTTTTTTCGCTACTGATTTAAAATTTATTCTAGCATGGTTTTTAAGCCAATCAGATTGATCAGTCAATATAAAACAAAACAATATATCTGTTTCGGAGCTAGATAAATTATTGTTAAGTTTTTTAATAATAGGAAAATTTATTTTATTGGGACTAATCTTATTAGAAATATAATTTAAAAATTCTTCTTTTGATTTCCCCCGAAGTTTTTCAGAGCCTCTACCTCCTTCATACTCAACATCACTATTCCCTAATATCTGTAACAATAATGTAGTCATAAACTTTTCCAAATTGGTTAACTAAGTAATTAATTTATGCAATAGCAGGATATTGTTCCCTAGAATCCAAACCCTCAAGGCTTTTTAAATCCTGAAGAACTTGAAAGTTACCTGACCCAAACAAATACAACACTTCTTGCGCCCTCGTCATGGACACATACAGTTCCCGCCGCCCTTCTGTTTCATTGCCTACACCAAACTGTTGTACCCACAGAATCAACACGGCTTTGAACTCTAAACCTAATGAAGATTTAGCCGTAATTAACCGCACCCCAGGACGACGATTGCTATAATCTTGTTTCTCCTGGTTTACCCAATAACAGCCCATCCCCAACTGTTCTAACTGTTTAGTCAGGAAATCAAAGGGTTCTTGTTCATGTTTGGCTTTGTAGCGGTAAATGATAGCGATATCCTTGGGTTCATAGCCTTTGGTAAGAAGATTCTGAATTTGAGCGATCGCATTTTCAACTTCCCCCTGTCGATTGGTAGCTAGATGCAGTAACGGCCGTTGACCTGTTCGCAAAGCAGCACAAGGTTCGACAATCGGGAAAGCCACATCGTCCTCATCCTCATCATCATCTTGAGCCGAAAGTGATTGCACGACATTCCAAGCAGCAGAGAGGATTTCCTGGGTGTTACGGTAATTTTGATTGAGTTTGCGAGTCCGTCCCTGAGCTTTGATGCCAACGGATTTCCAACTGAACTGCTGGCGTTGATAGAGGCTTTGGGAACCATCGGAAACAATCATCAAATCTCCATCTTCAGGACTTTTCAGGGCGGCAACACAACAGCGAAACCAACTGGGGGCGAAGGTATGGGCTTCATCAACAAATATCGCATCCCATCGCTGGTCTAGGGGCAGTTCCTCCAAAGCAGTGAGTAGGCGATCGCCAATTTCTGCATCATAATCTCCATCTTCAAACAGCCGGGGATTAGGAAGTCCACCCAAAATCGATTTTGCCCACTGATGGAAATGACAAGCTGTGATTCGTTCTTGATACCGAGGGTTGTTATTATCTGCAATCAATGACCGCAGGTAAGCTGCCAGGGTGACATTGAAACAGAGAATCAGAATCCGCTTCGGAAACAGTTCATGAGCCAATGCTTTAGCCCGACTCAGCAAAATTAGAGTTTTACCACTTCCTGCAACACCACAGAATAAACGATGACCGGAATTGATAGACCGAGCTAATTGTTCCTGTTTAATATCTAGGGTTTTGATAATCGTGGCATCGGGTTTTAGGACAATGCCCTCCGGTACACTGGTGAGTTTAGCGGGTTCGGAACGGATAGCGATTTCCGGGTGAATAATGCCTTTGATGGTACTGATTTGGTCATCAGCCATAGCCATGAACTTGAACCGTACCGTGAACATATCCGATAGGCGCTTTAATAAAGTTCGTTCTCCGATACCATCCCAGTCCAGTAATTCGTCTTTATAAACCGCTTGGGGTTTTTCTAGTAGGGGATAGATGTTTTCATCCCGTGCCTGTGCTTCAGTGATATTGGTTAAGATTGCACCAACACCGACCGGAAACGCGAGTTTACCTTGATAGTCTCCATCATCTTGAGTCAGGACAGGATAACCCTTCAGCTTTTGGATTAGGGCATCTTGATAACTCTTAGCTTGACGCAAAGGAGATTGTTGGCTCTCAATTTTGCTATCGTTCTGTTGAATTTCAAAAAACTGGTCACTGGCTCTCAGGATTTGTTTGGCAGTCCATCCCTTAACTTCCAGAATCAGTAAACCCAAAGTGGGACTAAGGATAATGAAATCCGGGTACAATCCTTTGAGATTTGGTTCATACCAGACCAAACAATCATCCGGTAGTTCATCTCGTAGGACTTTAAATACCCGTTTTTCCCCCTGACTGGCTTTGGATGGAACGGCATCTGGAATAATGAGAGCCATGAATAATTAAAACTCCTAACCGTTATGAGTGATGCACTTGTAGAAGATGATTGCGGGGGATAAAATGATTGACCCTGAAAGTCTTCTATTCCTTAGAATACAGACAAATACTTACTTAGGAAACAGTAAATATACGGAACTTTTAACTCAGGCAAACCCTAGACTTGAGTAAATTATTGGGGATAATCTCTAATCTTTTCAAATTCTCACCAATTGTAATACTATACTACAGCTTACAATCGTTACGATTCCGTTACCAAAAAGTTTAAATGACTGGCGATCGCTGTTGTTAATGTAGTATAGAAAGCAAGGGCCAGGGTTAAAATAGGTTAAAGTCATTTAAGCTGAGGATATGGACATTGCTGAATACTGTTGGTGGGGGAGTGGAGGAAACGAACCACCGCCGAATCTGAAGACAAAGAAGCAACTGAGTGAGATGGGCTTCAGTGCTCTTGCTGCTGTGGGAGTGATTAAAACTCAAAAATATAGTGTTTTACTTTATGATCCTGATAATCCCCAATCTGTGAAACCAAAACGGAAATCTTCACCAAAACAACTTGAGAATCTAGCAATACAACGAGAAAAACAAGCGAAAATTCGACGTTATTGGGAATGGTATGAGTCCTGGGGCAGATTTGAATTTGATAAAATTAATGCTATTAAAACTGCTAAGAATTATTTAGAAAATAAAAGTAAATACGTTATTTTAGATACAGAAACTACAGGCTTAAATGAAGCTCAAATTGTAGAAATTGCTATTATTGATTTAGAGGGTAAAATTGTTTTAAATACTTTGGTAAAGCCTACAATATTAATTCCTCCAGAAGTCATAGAAATACATGGAATTACGGATAAAATGGTAGCCGATTCCCCATCATTTCCCGAAGTTTACCCTTTAATTGTTGAAGCCTTGAAAGATAAAATGGTTTTAATTTGGAATCGCAAGTTTGATGTATCAATTTTAAATTATTGCCGAAATATTCATAAATTACCATCTTTAAAATTATCAGATAGGAGTGAGTGTTTAATGGAAATTCATGCTCAATGGAATGGAGAATGGAGCGAATATTGGCAGGATTATAAATGGCAACTTTTGGGGGGTGAACATCGAGCACTCAGTGATTGTTTAGCAGCATTAAATATTATCAAAATCATGGCAACAGATAACGATACCATCGAATATCCTGAAGGAGTTGAACCCCTTGAATAGCAACAATAGCTGTACTCTAATCAGTTTAATTCTGCCATCGGGTTGCAGTGTTGAATTTGTGCAGGCAGAACGAGCCTATAGAATTACCTGCCCTGATATTTATACGGCTCAATGGGTGTTTAATAATCGTCAGAGTTTATATAGTGTAATGAAATCTGGGGAAATGTTGAGATTTGTCAGTCAGGGATTTGAACAAATTACTTATCCGTTGCCTTGAAAACACTATTTTACTCTGTACCCTCAGCAACTACAGGTTCGGGTTCATTAACCCCTTGCGTAGCTCCTGCTCCCAAGAGAGCGACTTGTCGTAGATTCCGTTCATCAATTAATTTTGCTAAATTATGATTAGTCTTTCTTAGAAGCTGAATATAATCAAATTCTGTTACATCGCTTCTTGTTCCTAATTCTATTATTGAAAGATTTAATTCATTTTCAAATTCTTCAAACTTATTGGAAAAACTGGCTGCCCACTCATAACTATCAGCAGGCTTTAAAACCGAGTTTAAAGTCCCTAGCACTGTCAGTATTATAGACATTATTAAAACCAGAGCATCATTTGGTAATTTTGTATTTAAAATATTTTCGGGTAATCCTTCCGCAGCAATAACTGTGGTTAAAAGTGCTGATAGAACTGGAATAGAATATTGCATACCCAGAAAAAACACACAACTCCAATAAGTATCATTTCGGTGATAATGAATTGTTCGTTTTAAATCTCGGTAAATTTGCGAATAACTAGAGACTAGCTGATTGTTAGACATACAAATTATTTCACTTTGTAAATTATTACAATTTATTTGGGATTGCTATATTGATCATCTTAACTCAGTAAATATAAAAAATATTTATGTTTACTTAACTTAATACGATAACAAGCGACAACATTGATTTTAGTATTATTTTACTTAAATAAAATCAGTTTTACAGATAGAAAATTATTGATTTCACTGGATAATTTACCCAAACGGTTTACCCCATCGTTTCCAGTTCTCCTTATTAAACGGGGACTGCCATTTCTTAATCAACTGTAACTCTAAACCTTGCCTTCCCTTCCTATCAGCCGGAGTATCCCACCAGAACGCTGTTGCAACTTGGACATCTAATTGATAATCTCGGTGAAGTTGAATATAGCGGTCAATATAACGGCGACAGTCGTGGGTTCCTAACCATCGTTCCTTCGGGGATTGCTTGGTTTCCCCCACATAAAGCAGAATCGGCAGTGTTTGGTCAATAACGAAATAAATGCAGATGCGATCGCCCGTTTCCTTTGCTCTATAGAACTGTGAATTATGGACTTGCAGACTGAAGGGATTGATTAAGTCTGGGTCACAATGCACCGGGGCGAGGTCAAACAGTGTGGTTTGTTGCGGCGGCTGTTGGGTTAGGATACGCTGTTGATGAGTAAAGATTTGAGTTTTCCAGTCTGTTAATTGTTCAACCGTCATCTTGAGCTTGGGTTGCTGGTTGAGAGAAAGCGTGGGTTCATCAAATAGACTGAGTTGTTTCACTTGTTCTAGGGGATAACGATTTTCTAGGGTATCACGAAGTTGTTCTAGGGGATTTGGGAATCAATCACCACAACCACCACAACCACCACAACCGCCATCACCACAACCGCCATCACCACAACCGCCATCACAACCGCTATCACCATCATCACTTGCACTAGGCGTATTGGAATGGGGCAGGGAGTAATACAGGTCTGCGTAAGGCGTATTCGTTGCTAAAACCGTTGTACCAAACACAGCAACAGCTAAAGGAAATTGGGTATCACTCATCGTTAGATTTTTTAAATCCTGAAAGCGTTTTGTTAAATCCTTAAAGACTTGTTCACCAGAGTGACTTCGATAGCCGTATGAATAGAACAGATTAAATAATAGATTAAAGGCGATGAATGACGAAATAATGTTAAATATCAAATTTCCAGGGAAAAGTTGTATACTGAGCAATAATAAGGAAATATATCCTAACCAAAATGGATATCTCTCTAATTTTGACTTACGTTTATCACTCAATAAAAGCCCTTCTTCCTTAAGTTTAACACGAAGTTCTTTTATGCTCTCCATAGGCTCCTTAAACACTTCCTTAACATTGATTGGGGTTGTGTTAATCCTTTGAATGATTTCTGTTTCTATCGGGTTTAAAGGATCTTCTGGCTGCTTTTTGAGAACGAGCTTTACTTCTTTTAATCCTTTTTCTTGTTCAACTTCAATATCAATATATCCTTGTTGAATCAAACGAGCAACTGCTACACCGATTGTCCGTTTTTTACCTTGACCTAACAACGCGATGCCATAGAGGTCTAGATTTTTTGATGTTGATAAAGTCGTATCCTGAGCTTCTGGAAAACGCAGAATGTATTTCCATCTTAATGCAGAAATTAGACCAATTATTGAAATTAAAGTAAAAATTAAAATATTAAAATTACTGAGAGCAATAGCTTGAATCGTTCCGCTTGGCTGGCAACTTATCACTAAAAATGATGAGATGAGTAAAATAATAACAAACGTAAGTTTCTTAAATTTTAACTGAGGGATGTGTTTCCAATCCGGTTTAGGAAATATCCAATTCTCTTGAGAATTAACTCGAACGAAATGAGTGTCTCGTCCAAAGCGCAACTGGGGTTCTGGCCAAATATCAGTCGGTGGAAGTTGCCCAAAAAAGTGTTGATAACTTTCTAAGGTTTTGTTGTAGTTGGTAAGATGCTTTAAATGTTCTGAGCGCCCTCCCTGTGTCGGTTTATGGTGTAAGGGTCTTTGCAAAATGTTGGGGCAAAATTCTAGCCAGTAGGATTTCGTGTAAGTTAAATGTTGATGCCAAACTTGATCAACTTGCTCGGATGGACAAATCGGATGACCTGCTACGACTGCTAAAAACACGAATTTCTTATACTCTTCTATCACTCGATTCGTGTAGGATAAAGACCATCCCTGTTCCCTTGATAAGCGTTTTGTGAAATACAATGAAGCTTCAGCTTGATCTAAAGAAAATGACTGAATTCTTTCGTATAATTCTAACTGTTCAAGGCTCATGGACAGGTGTTGCTGCTTTAGCCCTTTCATGGCGATTGCCCCATTTGAATTTGGTATTAGCTTGTCAGATGCAACCTGAGAAATTACCTAAAACTTTACAAAACTTTATTTAAAGGTTAGTTCATCGTAGTTTATCCACTTTCCTTTTATATGCCAACCGACTTGATCGCAAAACTTTCTCCATATCTTAGGATTATACTCTCTTGTGCCCCTAAACTATGGTAAATTTCTATCTGAACACTGATTATGTTATAAAGTACCAGAGTAGATAATATCATGGAAAATATTATGAAAAACAAATTATTTTTACCTCTAATACTCAGTTTTGGAATTTTATCTATTCAGATAGTCCTATCTGGACAGCAACGTTCCTGGGCTAATGAAGTCTATATCAATAAGATGTGTCAGAGACAAAAAGATCTGCCTCAAATTGAACGATTTACAGTATTTTATCAACAAGAATTTAGTAGCCAAAATAAAACTTATTGGCTTTATGCAGGTCGATATCAAGATGGAAGCGTAATTTTCTGTGTTTCTGAACCCAATTTTAACCAAGCTAGAGAATTAAATGCAGAAGCCTTACAATTTCAATTCATTGAGAATATTAGCCAAGATTCCAACAATAATTCTATCTTCTTAATTACAGTACGAGAAGGCAATGGCATAAATCCCCCATTAACTGACTATAGATTAGACTTAGTTAATCCTAACCAACCTGTCTTAACTCGTCTATAAGATTACAGTTATTTGATTTCATCACTCCCAACTCAATCCCCGACAATTCCTTAGATTCCATCTCAAACAAATCATTCAACACCGTCTTAACATCAGCAAACTTGAAATATTCGGTTAAAGAACCAATGGGATAATTAAAATCTTTGTAGCGATGTTTAAAGTAAAGTTCAACATTCCCCCGGTGTTGCCACAGTCCCAATAAATTAACTACAACTTCAGCGTAATGTGCTTTTAAATCTCGTTGAATTTCTGCTATCCTTTCCTCAATCTGCCGAGTTGTGATGCCAATTTTATAAAAGACTTGACCATCGGCTTTAATCTCAAGAAAATAAAGGGAATTAAGCAGGATTCGTCTAAGTTGGGCGCGATAAATTTGTAGGTCAGCCAGTCGTTCACTTAAACTCGATAAGGAAGCGGCTTGAGCTAAATTTGCAGATTGTTGTAACTTCGCCAGTTCTGCTAACATTAACGGTTCTTGGACTTGATTAAACAGTTTTAGAGACAACGCACCAACGGGAATCTTACCCAGATTAGTAAATTGATAATTGCCGTCATGTCGCATTAATTTCTTTAACACCCAATGGAAGTTAATCAAGTCTTTGGTGATAGGATAGTTGAGAGCACCATATTCTCGCCATAGGATTTTTAACTGTTCTAATTCTTCCCCTTTGAGTTGAATGTTGAAGTTATCATATAGAGGAAGTGAAGGAAATGCTTTATTTTTAACCCGTGCAGAAACAGGCTTGCAACTATCTCCGGTATGGGCAAAGTGATGTTCTTTGACTTTCCCCTTCTTTGCTGTCAGTTGACCGCCGCAGTAGAGACAAGTTAACTGAGTCTTTCCCCGTGAAACTTCATCAATATTCTTGAGTTCACCATCGGGCGTCACACCGTATTTCAACCACATAATCAATCCCTGGAGTTCTTGTTTAAGCAATGTCAGGGAATTATAACTTTCCTTAATATTCCTTAACAACATTGCCATTAAGTTCTTTCTTCAGAGGGAGAAATGGGAAACTGGATGGTGTAACCGTAAACTTTGTTCTAGGGGAAAGTTTAATCAGGAACAGACGGGCAGAGGATTCCTTGACTTTTATTGTGTTCTAAACTAGAGATGAAAAGTACAAGGAGATCACAAATGGATGGTAAATGTCTTTGTGGTGCAATCACTGTCCGAACCCCAGACAAAAAGAGCATCGATGCCTGTCATTGCGGGATGTGTCGCCGATGGGGAGGTGGGCCAGTATTAGGGATAGCTTGTGGCTCTGATGTGCAGATCGACGGTATTGACAAACTCAAAGTGTATCAGTCCTCAGAATGGGCGCAAAGAGCTTTTTGTTGTGAATGTGGCACCCATATTTTCTACAAGTTGTTGCCGACTAATGAATATTTTGTTCCGGCAGGTTTGTTTCAGAATGGAATTGAGTTTGAGTTCAAAGAGCAAATCTTTATCGACCGGAAACCGAGTTACTATGAATTTGCGAATCAAACCTTGAATCTAACAGAAGCAGAAGTATTTGCCAAATTTGCGCTAAATGAGGAAACTTAAGCCACAGTACATCACAATGCCCTCGCACTTCTTGGCGTAAAAATAGCGAAAATTGGAGGTTCAATAGAGGGCGATCGCCATCTTTGTTCTAGGGGACAATAGAAGGAATATCCTAACTAAAACCATGCCCAGAATTAACGATTGCATTTCTTGCCTATATTACGCCTGGGACTGCCATCTTGTTTGTGCGTTGTACCCTGATGGCCCCGATGGTAAAACTTGTACGGATTATGAATTCGATGCAGAACAGACGGGTAGAAAATTTATTGACTTTCTGGGATTGGGTGAGTCTGGTGAGTTTGGTGAGTTTGGTGAAATTGATGGTGTAGTTAATAATCCCTGGAGCGAGGAACCGGAAGACAACTGGAGTCCGCCGGGGACAAAGTACATTAATGGAGAACTGGTGTTGATTCGGGATGGGGAAAGTTAATTTCAATTACTCACCCAACTGCTCTAACACTTTCCACAGTTCCAATAGGGTAGCCGCCGAGATACGTGCAAAATGGGACACGTTGTAAAGTTTTGTTAAGGAGCCAACCCAAAACCAGCGATTTTCAAGGATTCCAAATGGTTAAGCCAGCACTAAACTTTCGACCTCATCCAACGAAGGTGGCAC
>DATNRE010000200.1:0-20262 GCA_036703685.1 Candidatus Obscuribacterales bacterium | reverse complement strand
CAAATTGATGAATTAAAACAGATTATTTTAAAGCTATTAAATCGAGAAGGACGCTCACTTTTAGCTTTAAATGCTTTAGTTCAAGGGAGAGAAGCAGAACGAATTATCGCCCGTCAAAGTATTGAATTACAAGCGACGGAAGCCGAGGAATTAATCTGGAAATTCACGTGTTATAAAGCTGTGGCGGTAGCATTAAATCCGATTGCTATTTTAGATGTATTGGGTGCAACGATTAGCGATTTAATTTTAATTCGGTCTTTAGCGCGTTTATATGGTTTACCCATGACCAGTTATCAAGCGGGGAAATTATGGCAAAAAATTCTATTAAGTTCGGGAGGATTACTATTAGCTGAAATGGGGAGTGGTTGGATATTGGGATTTGGTAAAAGTGCCGCCGGGTTAGCAACGGATCTGGCTAATTATGCCGGAATTGCGATTACTCAAGCCTCAATTTCTGCCTATCTAACCTATACCATCGGTCAGGCAGCGCAAGTCTATTTAGAAAAAGGCTGTACCTGGGGTGAACAGGGGATTGATACCGCGATTCAAGAGATTTTGAATCAAGTTAACCGAGATAGTTTTATCCTGCGATTAAAGTCGGAAATTGATCGGAGTTCCTAATTTGATTTTTTGGCGGTAGATTCAGAGGAATTAGGATCTTTTGTCGGAAAGGTGATAAAATTACCAAATCCCCCTAAAGTTTGATATTTGTATCCGGCTATTTCGGTCGTATAAACACTAAATAAAATCGCATTTTGTCGGGTTGTGGATTTATCTACCGTGTCTTTAATTAAGTTTCGTTGGTTGACTACTAAGGTATTACAAGTATTAACTAAAGCACCGGAAAATCCTTTTAAAAATTCAGGAACTTTAGATTCTTTACAAATAGATTTTTTAATTTCGGCGGATAATTGATCGGAAGCATAATTAATATATTCTTCTCGCTGGGGATTGGTAAACGCCATGGTTCCGGCTAAAATGGTCAGTAGGATAGCACCTTTTCCTACATAACCCGAAGATGATTGAGATGGAACATAATCAAGTCTCGCCATGGCATTTACTAAAAATAAAAGACTATCCTAATTATATCTTTCGGGGGTTCCTCTGTCGATTCAGGATTTCGCTAGAAGCAGAAAAACCAGATTTTGGAGTAACCACCTGGAATTCCGAGTCTAAGGTAACAAAATAGAGTTCTACATCCAGATTAGGATAACGATCACGAATCTTGATATAGGCTTGGTTTAAATAATCAACATGGGCTTGATATTCCCGTTCGGGATTTTCATGCAGGTTAGGGTCAATTAAACTCCCATAGGCTCCACAATCTTGATGATCTAAAATGATCACTTTTTCAATATCATGGAGTTTATAGGATAACTCTAATTGATCCCAAAAAACCGTTGATTCGGCTTCATGGGGAAAACCAGAAATGGCTAAGGAGGCTCCGGCTAGGGCTGTCCAGTCATATTGTTGGGGTAAAATATTAGACAGAAATTGCTGTTCGGCGTTCATAAACCGAAAATCAATACAACTTAAAACTAAAGCCTTCGCGTGATGATTGGCAGACAGAGCGGGTTTAGCAAATTCTAACAGAGGAATAGAAACAATAGTTGTTAAAAGCGATCGCATAAACCAACGACGACTTAACAAATGGGAACAATTCCCCTGACAGCCGCATTTATGAATTCCCTGAAAATTATGGTTCATGTTTGAAATTCCAACTCTTTTTCTTTAACAGTTTCTTGTAAGGTCAGATAGTTTAACATAATTTACGGGTATCGGTTGCAACTAAATAACGTCATTTTCTCTGTCCGGCAAGATCTAAAATTCCCAAGGAGGTTAAACGATTAACCTCTTGCCAATTTCCCGAGACTAAAGCTGTTTCTAACTGAGATAAGGGGGTTGTATTAGAGGCTAAACAGCTATTAATTCGGTTATAAAATGCGGGAAGATAAGTATAATTTCGTTCTTCCTGTAAATACATAGCATCAATACTACAACTTCCACATCCCAAACCCATTTCATTGACTAAAGATAGGACTTTTTCCTGAGAAATTCCATGCCAAGGTAAATGACCATTGGGAGCATTAAGCGTAAAATTGAGTTCGTTTTCCATCATCCAAGTTGCGGCAAACCATCGATCTTGAAACTGATTTTCAGTTAAAGGATAGGGTCTGACCCAACCCATTTTTTTGCCAAAATATTCAATTTCAGAATGTTTTTTAGGTGATAATTTTTGCCATTGTTGCTGTTGAATACTAAACCCAAACCTATTATTACTAGCCTGTTTCCACAGGGTATCAATATTATTTAAAAGATCGCAGGGAATCTGATTAACTTCAGGTTTAGCAAAAACATCCCCCTTCGGAAAGACCCACTGGTGAATTAAACGACGGGTTTCTATATTAGCCTCTTGCCAATTTCCTGATTTTAACTGTTGCTGTAAAGGGTTTAAATCCGTAGCTGAGACGGAAGCAGGAGTCAGGGTCAGGATCAATCCCAAAAATGCAGCTATGCTACCAACAAACCGATTAAATTTGTACATAAGTGGTGATTTAAAGAGACATCTTTTATTAATTTTTAATTCAAATCCTTGGTGATATTCTGAAATAACCAATACTCCTGATATTCTGATAGAATAAATTCCATAGCCTCCTCAAATTTGATCTCTAAATCATAATTTTGAATATCTACTATCATTTGATAAAATAACTCAAATAAAACTCTATGATCCTGATTCCAAATCATCAATTTTCCATTTTTAGAATGTTGCAGTTTTTCAAGCTCAAATAGGCTTTTCTGACCACTGATAGGATAATCGGTTTGATCTCGACAGAGAATAAATTGAAAATTAGGTTTCAAAACCAATAATTCATTCCAGTTTTTCATGCGATGGAAAAAGGGAGCTCCACCTAAATGCAAAAATCCCACGACAAAACTATGGGTTTGAGTTTGAATCACTAAATGTTCAGGAATTACCCGTTTTCCTAAGTGTAAAACATCAAAACTCAAGGGAGAAATCACTAACATTAAGGCTTCTAAAATTGTGATTAATTTCCCTAAATCGTCACTATCAGCCAGAATTTTAGGATTAGATAAATTCGCTTCTAAACAAATTCTTTGCGCCTTTAAATAGTTTTTGAGTTCACGTTTAGCCACAGAATCAAAGGAGGGGACAAACCCAAATAAATCCTCATTAAATATTTCTAAATTTGGCTGATTTTTTTCTTCTAAAACCTTAACAATTTGTGTCATTCCCTGTTTCATTTGTTCTAGTTCAATTTCTAACTGTTTTAACCGTCTTTCCATATTACCTTCATCGGTTTGTAATACGGGAATCAGTTGATGTTTTGGGAGAGGAATTCCATCGACTTTATAGCGGTAATAATCCGCCGCCACATTCAGGACTGTGCGAATAGAAATATGATTTAAAATCGCGGTAATTTCGTCCCCTTCAAATAAATCATCCAGAGTCACATCTAACCCTTGTAATTTTAAATTTAATAACTGTTTTAACTCTTGATTAGAAGGACGGTTGAGAAATACCTGGGACTGGGATACCCGATCAATAATTGACCCGTCAAAAACCTGTTTAAATTGTTGCCAGCGATCGGGAAATAGGTTTAAAATAATTAAACTATTGGGAACATGGGTAAAAATCTCTTTAATCGCAGTTCCAAAACAGTTTAATAACCGTTCATTGTGTTTTAATCCTAATCCTTCTAACTGGTCAAAAACAATGATTAAAGGTTCATCTAAGAGGGATAAACACCCCAAAACCTTTAACGCTTCTAAAGACGCTTCTTCCCGACTTAATTCATCTTCCCAAGAGGGTAAACCCACCCGGTCTAATTCTTCTTGGGGCAGATTATTCATTGCTAACCATTGGGTAATAATTTGACGGCGATTAAAGTCCGTATATCCACAAAATTTTACAATTCCCTGTAAAAATTTAGGGGCGTAACCCGCGGCGGAAAAGTTGTTATTCCACCACTCCAAAGCCCGTTTTTCAATATGTTGCCAAAACTCCCGTTTTGTTTTGGTTTCCGCTTGGTACAAGTCGGTAAATAGCTTTAAATTTCCCCCTTGAATCAGTTGTAATATCTTTTCATCTTTTTGGGTTTTTGAGGTAAAATAGTTATCGGTAGATTTAATAATTTCGGCAAAACTATTCGCCAATAAATACTCAAGCTGAGTATGAATACTATTCGGAACAATTTGGATTAAGGATTCTAAGATTCGACTATAGGTATGGAATAAAACCGTATCAGGGTTATTGGGTTGACGGATAAATAATAATCTATTTTTAGTTAATAAATCCTTGGCTAATCGCATCATTAAATGGGTTTTTCCTGATCCAGGTTCCCCAATCACAATTGCCCCTTTTGTTTGATGATTAAAGTCTAATTTAATATCGCCTAAAATAGCTTTTAAGCGATCGCATTCCTCCGCAAAAATCCCTCGAAAATCCGGGTGATCCTGAAAAGGAGTATCAACCCGACTGGTGCCAAAAGGGTTGGGTTGGGTTTTTAATTCTTTTTTGAGAAATTCATTCACAATATGTTTATAAAGTTGATAGGTAAATAACGCATCATATTTAGCTCGGTGGGCAGAATCTTTAATAAAAAATTGACCCTCTAATTTCAGTCTCAAATGTTTACTTAAAGCTTCTAAAGAATGACTATTTAATTGGGGTAAATAGCGTTGAGCCAGTTCAAAACTACACTGAAAATCTAATTGAGGTGCAGAGATTCCCACGGCTTTAAACGTATTTCTCAATACTTCAATATCATGTTGAGCATAATGACAAATAATAACTCGAGATTCGGCAATTTCCAGAAATTCTGTTAAAATTACTTTCAACGGTTTAGTTAGATGGGCAATTTTAGGACTTTGGGGATGATTTTCCACAAAGGCTTCATACATTAATTCACCTTGATCATTGACAATTGCTAATTCTCTTAAAATTGGTTGTCCTTCCGTATCAATAACAATAAAGTTTTTTGTAGTTTTCATAGTAATTCATCACAATAAATAGTCGGTACACAGAGAAGCTAATGATCGAAATCACAAGATTTGCTTGATTTCCCTCACTCCCTTCTTTGTTCATTGTCACTCAAATTGAACGTTATTATCACAGAATTTTAGAGATGAGCGTCCCTGATTTAACTGGGAAAATACGGAATAATTAAATTATTGAGTTGATCTCTATTCTTTCCACCGTTAAGGATTTGGAGGGTGATTATGAAAGTTTATCCCAAACCACTGCGCTCTAACCCCTACAATAGTTACCGCGACCCTAAAACCGGACGCTGGTTAGTTGTCAAACCCCTGGAGAATTCGGCTAAAATGGATTAAGTGTAACGTTTTGTAAATCCGTGAGTTCAACTAACCGACGGACTACTAAAACGAACTTAACCCTTTAGACGGCCAATTCCTGTGACCCCAAAACGAATTTTAATCTGGTATCGAAACGATTTACGACTTCATGATCATCAACCCCTATCCTCAGCATTAAACACTCAAGCACAGATTATTCCTGTGTATTGTTTTGACCCCAGACATTTTAAAAAAACTTCCTATGGATTCCCTAAAACGGGAGCTTTTCGCACTCAATTTTTATTAGAAAGTGTTACAGATTTACGTCAATCTTTCAGAAAGTTAGGAAGTGATTTAATCATCCGTCAAGGGAAGCCAGAAATTATTATTCCTGAATTAGTTAAAATCCTAAATATTGATACGGTCTATTATTATCAAGAAGCCACTTCCGAAGAATTAACCGTAGAACAAAATTTAAAAACTGCCTTAACTGCTTTAGGGGTTGCTGTTAAATCCTACTGGGGTGCAACCCTTTATTCTATCCCTGATTTACCCTTTTCTATTCCTCAACTTCCAGAACTTTTTACTCAATTTAGAAAGCAAGTTGAATCTAAATCAATTATTAATACTCCGTTTTCTTCCCCTCAACAATTACCCTGTTTACCCGAAATTGAATTAGGAGAATTACCGACAATTCAAGATTTGGGTTTAGAAATCCCTGTTTTTGACCCTCGGGCAGTGATGAAATTTCAAGGCGGAGAAACCGCAGGATTAAACCGTTTAAAAGATTATATTTGGGAACAGGATTGTCTCAAAACCTATAAAGAAACCCGCAATGGAATGTTAGGAGCAAATTATTCTTCTAAGTTTTCCCCCTGGT
Organism: Candidatus Obscuribacterales bacterium; assembly: GCA_036703685.1. Taxonomy (GTDB): domain Bacteria; phylum Cyanobacteriota; class Cyanobacteriia; order Cyanobacteriales; family Microcoleaceae; genus Planktothrix. The sequence continues at coordinate 14,063 of DATNRE010000200.1, read as the reverse complement.
TGGCTTTAGGCTGTTTATCTCCCCGAATCATTTATAATACGGTTAAAATTTATGAAAAAGAGCGGATAAAAAACGATTCAACTTACTGGTTGATTTTTGAATTATTATGGCGAGATTATTTTAAATTTATTGCTTTAAAACATGGAAATAAAATATTTTATCCCCAGGGGTTACAAGGAATTTCTATTCCCTGGAAAGACAATCCCAAACAGTTTGAACAATGGCAACGGGGAATCACAGGTTTTCCCTTGGTAGATGCGAATATGCGAGAATTATTAACCACAGGATTTATGTCAAACCGTGGGCGACAAAATGTAGCCAGTTTCCTGACTAAAAATTTAGGAATTAATTGGCAAAGGGGGGCAGAATGGTTTGAATCTTTGTTAATTGATTATGATGTGTGTAGTAATTGGGGGAACTGGAATTATACCGCCGGAGTGGGTAATGATGCCCGAGGATTCCGTTATTTTAATATTCTCAAACAATCCAAAGATTATGACCATAATGGAGATTATGTTAAACATTGGCTCCCCGAATTAAGGGATTTACCCCCGTCAAAAGTGCATCAACCTGGGAAATTATTACCCGTTGAACAAAAACGCTTTGGGGTAATTTTAGGTGTTGATTATCCTCAACCCATGGTTGATTTAGAAAAATCTGTTAAACTGAATCAATTGATTTATGAAATGGCTCTGGGAAAATAATTATTTCACATCGGAGAATAGGCAATCGATACAGTATTACAATCTATTGAGGATTGCTACGGATCTTATGAATAACTCAAAAGTTAGTCTAAGATCAAGTGAGAAGTAATATTTATGATTTTGATGTTCCGTGCAATAGCTTAAATTCAAAGCCCAACTATTGCAAAATTTAAACCTATGCCTGATTCTATTTCCCCATTTGTTGTCCAAGAAAACCCAGGTTTCCAGGCACTTTTTGCCGCGTCCCTGGATGCCTTATTGATCGTTGACGATCAAGGATATTATCTCGATGCTAACCCGGCCGCCTGTGAACTTTTGGGGGTGTCTCGTCAAAAGCTGATCGGATCTGAGATTCGGGATTGTGCAAAACTGCGGTTAGATTTCAGTCCAGCTTGGCAAAAGTCCCTTGAAACCCGACAGGGTGAAACACAGGGCGAATTTTCCCTACTCCGGCCCGATGGATCGGTAAGACAAGTCAAATATGCGATTACGATTAACTTTATTCCCCATTTTCACCTATTAACTTTTCGGGATCTGACGGTACAAAAACACCCCAAAAGCTCGGGCAGAAATCCCAGAAAAACCTCTCTCAAACCTGAAACTAATGGAGCCAAGCCCCCCACTCGGTCAGCAAAACAGAAAACCGATGGGGAGGAGTCTCGTTTACAACAAATTGCTCACCATATTCCCGGAGCGATTTATCAATTTTGTCTCCATCCTGATGGCCGATCCCATTTTCCCTATGCCAGTGAAGGGATGCGGGCAATTTATGGAGTTTCCCCAGAAATGGTGCGCGAAGATGCTAATGAGGTTTTTAAAACCGTCCATCCTGAAGATCTAGATCGTGTCACTCAGTCCATTGTCGATTCAGCGAAGGATCTGATCCCCTGGTGCTGTGAATATCGTATTTTTCACCCCAGGGGGGAATTGTTATGGTTAATGGGTAGTGCCACACCCCGACGAGAAGCCAATGGCAGCACCACCTGGTTCGGCTATATTCAAGATATTACGGCTCAAAAAGCCTCGGAGCAGGCACTCCGTCTGAGTGAAAGCAAGTTTCGTAATTTAATCGATAATCTGAATGATATGGTGTTTATCGCCGATCTTGATGGCACTTTCAGCTATATCAGTCCCACTTTTAAAGGAGTGATGGGCTACTCAACGGCCCAACTGTTGAATCGCTCCTTTTCGGATGTCGTACATCCTGAAGATTTACCGATTTGTTTAGATGTCTTCCAACGCTCTTTACAAGGGGAAAAATCCCGGGGGGCTGAATATCGAGCTTTACATCAAGATGGGAATTATTATTGGCATTCGGCCAATGTGTCGGCCCTCACCAACGACCAAGGACAGGTGATCGGGTGTTTGGGGATAGCCCGATATATTCACGATCGCAAACAAGCGGAAATCACGGTACATGAAAATCATGTCCGTTTACAACTGGCTTTAGAGGCAGCTAGTATCGGGACGTGGGACTGGAATCTACAGACCAACCAGTTAGCGTTTTCTAAGCAATGGAAAGCCATGTTGGGCTATGGAGTCGATGAATTTGAAAATTCCCTAAAATCCTGGGAAACCCGAGTACATCCAGAGGATCTACGGTCAGCTTGTGATTTGATTGACCAACATATCCAAGGCAAAACCCCGATTTATGAAATTGAATATCGCCTACGCTGTAAAGATGACAACTATAAATGGATATTAGACCGGGGACAGATCATCGAATGGGATAAACAGGGTAAGCCCGTGCGTTTTATTGGGATTCATTATGATATCACTGAACGCAAAGCCCATGAACTAGCCCTACAAGAAGTCGCCAAGCAACTGCAAAAAGCCCAACAAGTGGCCCATCTGGGGAACTGGTCTATAAATGTGGCGACCAGTCAACTCAATTGGTCGGAGGAGGTATTTCGCATCTTTGGTCTAACTCCCGCCGATGGAGAGCCCTGTTTTAACGACCATCTGCAACAATTTCACCCGGATGATCGCGCCTTCTTGAAAGCACGAATCACCGAAGCCCTGCAAAGCATTCCTCAAAACTTTGATATTCGCATCCTCCGCCCCGATGGAGAAGTCCGCTATATCAACACCCGGGCAGAATTGGAGTTTCAAGAAGGGGAACTGGTGCGGATGTTTGGGACGGTGATGGACATTACCGAACGCAAACAGGCTGAAGCCCGACAAGCTGACCTACTCAATCGTACCCAACTCTTAAATGACATCAGCAGCGAAATTCGTAATTCCCTGGATCTGGATACGATTTTAGAAAGTGCGGTTCATGCTATTTTTACCGAACTCCAGGTTGATATTTGTACCTTTGGTTGGTATCGCCCGGACGTTGTTCCCCCCATTTGGGAGGTGGTGCAACAGCAAAAAACACCGGAATTTAAAGATTGTCTGGGCAATCATCCTTTAAATGAGTTCCCCCAACTATTTGAACGGATTTTTCATGAACAACTCTATCATTTTGATATCAGAGCCATAGAGGATAAGGAACTCACCGCCTTTTGTCAGTCCATGGGAATTACCCTCTATTTAGCCTTGCCAATTCACAGCCGCGGCCAAGTGGGGGCCTTTGAGTTAGGACGGTGTACAGGTGATTCTCCTTGGCAGGATCATGAGATCGAGTTGTTACAGAGTATTGCCAATCAGGTGGCGATCGCCATTGACCAAGCCCAACTCTACCAGGAATCTCAGACGAAAAGCCGAGAACTCCAAACAGCCTATCGGGAATTACAAGATACTCAAGTTCAATTAATTCAAGCGGAAAAAATGTCGAGTTTGGGGCTATTGGTGGCGGGGGTTGCCCATGAAATTAATAACCCCGTGAACTTTATTTATGGTAACTTAACCTATACTTCAGAATATACCGAGAATTTATTATCACTAATTCAACTTTACCAAAAGTTCTATCCCCATCCCCCAGAAAAGATTAGGGAGTTTATTGAAGATATCGACTTGGATTTCCTAATTGAAGACTTTCCAAAAACCATCCATTCTATGAAAACCGGAGCCTCGCGGATTCGGGATATTGTCAAGTCTCTGCGAACTTTTTCTCGATTAGACGAAGCGGACTTAAAAGCCGTAGACCTGCATGAAAATATCGATAGCACTCTAGTTATTTTGCAAAATCGCTTGAATGGTCGGGCGGGAAATCCTGAGATTAAAGTGATTAAAAATTATGGGGATTTACCCCAGTTTGAATGTTATATTGGGCTATTAAATCAGGTGTTTATGAATCTATTTGTCAATGGGATTCAAGCAATTGAGGAGCGACAACATAGTGAAATTAATCCCGAGTATTCTGGTGTGATTACGATTACCACCCAAATGAAATTATCTGATCAAATCTTGATTGCAATTCGAGATAACGGTATGGGAATGAGTCCAGAAGTTCAAGCTAAGATTTTTAATCCCTTTTTTACGACAAAATCCGTAGGCAAAGGCACAGGAATGGGATTACCCACCAGCTATCAAATTGTGACTAAAAATCACAGGGGAGGGTTAAGTTTTACTTCGGTTTTAGGAGAGGGGACAGAGTTTGTTATCGAGTTACCCATAAAAGTAAATAAACCCCTCTAAAATCAATTATCTGTGGGGGTAATTCATGAATTACCCCTACCATAGCTTTATTCCTGATTCATTTGAGCATCTTTAACCGCAGCAAAAAATAGAAATATACCGAAAGGAATACTCAGGGCTAAAATCACACTGGTGGTTAAACCCCCCAGTTGCGGATCGCCTGACGAGAGTTCAAAAACCGAACCCACCGCCGCGATCGCCGCCACACAAGATCCTAATAACAAAACCATACTTTTTGGAGTGCCGACCATCGGGAATTATCCTATATTATTTAACAGATTTAACCGCTTTAGGCGAGAATTTATGCTTGGTCAATTCTTCATTTAAAGCCAATTTATTCTCGACTCTATCGACAAATAAAACCCCCTGCAAATGATCCATTTCATGTTGAATGGCACGACATAATAATTCCGTTGCCTTCAGGGTGCGCGGTCTGCCATTTTCATCTTTAAAAGATACTTCTATCTCCTCCGGGCGAGTCACATCCATATAAACCCCCGGAATACTCAAACATCCCTCTTGAAAGGGTGAAATTTCCTTACTGGATTTAATAATTGTTGGATTAATCAAGACTAGGGGAGGAGTAGTCGCGTTATCGGGTTCGCAGTCGATCACAATCACCTGTTTATTCACCGCCACTTGGGGGGCGGCTAAACCAATACCGTCCGCACTGTACATGGTTTGTAACATCTCGCGCACCAGTTGACGAATTTCATCATCAATCCGCGCTACCCTTTTGGCAGGAGTTCTTAAGGCGCGATCGCCTAAATAGTGAATCTCAAAGGGAGGTTTTTCTAACTTTTTCTTTTCAACTAAAACTTGTACGGTCATAGAAGGGTTACTCTTAACTTCTGAAACAATCTGTTAAACCCAGTCGAAAGATCGCCCCTCCGACTCGTTTTCAAAATCGTGATGGGTGAGTGTCACCTCCGACGGTTTCTTAATTATACGGTGGTGATCACCCATAAAGATCGATATTCTAGGACATTCTCACCTCCTTTTGATGGAGAAATGTTTTGAACCAACATCCCTATGCTTGGGGTTGATGTTCTCCCCTAGATTTAGAATTTAACTCGCCATATAGTCGTCAATATCTTTTTTACGTTTTCGCAATTTTGTTAAAGCTTCTCTTTCAATTTGTCGGACTCGCTCTCGACTAATATTCAAGCGATCGCCAATTTTAGCTAAGGTTAAACTTTGCCCATCTTCTAAACCAAATCGTAAGGATAATACCTGACGCTGTTGTTCGGTTAAATCAGCCATCATCACTTCTAAATCGGTGCGCAGGGAAGATTGCAAAGCAAAATCCTCGGGAGATGTTCCCGTATCTTCTAAAAGATCCCCTAACTCCGTATCCTGGTTATCGCCCACCCGCAAATCCAGGGACAGAGGCAGACGAGCCCGTTCTAAATATTCCCGAATTTGTCGTGGGGTCAGTTCTAATTCCATCGCCAATTCCGCCATAGTTGCGGCTCGCCCGAATTTTTGGGCCAATTGACGTTGGGCTTTTTTAATTTTGTTGAGTTTTTCGGTAATATGAATCGGGAGACGAATGGTACGGCCTTTTTCCGCGATCGCCCGGGTAATCGCCTGACGAATCCACCAATAGGCATAGGTAGAAAAACGATATCCTTTAGTGGGATCAAATTTTTCGACGCCACGCTGCATCCCAATGGTGCCTTCTTGGATTAAGTCCAGTAGGTCTACATTCCGTTTAATATACTTTTTGGCAACGGACACCACCAAACGCAAGTTCGCTTCCACCATTTTGCGTTTGGCACTTTGGCCCTGTTCGATGACCCGTTCCAATTCCGCTTCCGATAGTCCCACCGCGCTCGCCCATTCTGCGGGACTCGGTGCCCGACCTAAACAGGTCGCTAGATCTTCCCATTGATTTTGAATAGCATTCAAGTGTTGTACTTGTTTGCCATAGATAATTTCTTGCTCATGGGTGAGCAGGGGAACGCGACCAATTTCTCGTAGATAAGCGCGTACAGAGTCTGTGTCTGAGGTTTTAGCAAATTTCATGGCTCATCTCCGGCTGGATACCTTAACCTATAAAGGTTTGATACATCAAGCCCCTACTCGCAGCGCGAAAGACGATATCTTTCGTGATCAAGTACGGACGGTTAGCCTAGGTGTTAGTACCTGGGGGTTTCTGTAATGTTTAAGCTCTATAACGTTAATTTGCCGTTACAGTCTTAACATAAATACATTATATGTTAAGAAGTTTAACATTTCTTAAAATCACTGACTATCCCCCCCCGCGGCCCCAATCTCCAAAGGCCAGACCCTATATCCCTAGAAGGTTAGCCTGTAAGGGCTTTTAGGATTGCATCACACAAAACAAAATCTTTATCTTCCCTTAACAGTTGATCTCGGTTGACAGGTTCCGTCCCAGAAGTCTATGCTCTAAGGTTTGGCAGTCTGCTGATTTTGTTTAAACTTTATGACTTATTGTTTAGGAATTATTACGGATACGGGCTTTGTGATGGCTTCGGACTCCCGCACGAATGCCGGGGTTGATCATATTTCTACCTATCGAAAATTATTTGATTTCTCTAAACCGGGCGATCGCGTTATTTTATTATGTACTGCCGGAAATCTTTCCGTTACCCAGGGGATTGTTAGCGAATTAGATCGGGATATTAAAAGTCAGGAAGATGTCAATTTACACAGTCTTCCCTCCATGTATGAAGTGGCTCGATATATTGGCACAAAACTCAGAAAAGTTCAAGAAATTGATGAACATTGGCTGAAAAAAGATGGGATTGAACCGAAATGCTCCATGCTATTAAGCGGTCAAATCCAAGGACAAGAACCTTGTTTATTTTTAATTTATAGCCAAGGTAATTTTATTCATGCCACCAAAGAAACACCTTTTTTACAAATCGGAGAAACCAAATATGGTAAACCCATTTTAGATCGCACCCTCAGTTTTAATACCCATTTAGAAGCGGCGGCTAAATGTGCTTTACTTTCGATTGATTCCACCATGAAATCTAATATTTCCGTAGGGCCACCGATTAATTTAGTTTTGTATGAAAAAGATAGTTTAGAAATCAAAAATTTTATAAAACTGCGTTTAGGTGATCCCTATTTAGCCAAAATCCGTAAAGTTTGGGAACAATGTCTCAAACAAGGATTTAATGAAATTCCCGATATTGATTGGCAACATCGAGGCAGTGATTTCTCGGAAGATGTTTTAATTGATTAGCTGATTGTATTCTTTGAATTGTAGCCCTATTATTCTATCGCAGTGAACATGAAAATTGGAGTCATTGGAACCGGGTTAATGGGATTACCCATCGCCCTCAGAATTCTGGAAATGGGATTTAAACTAACAGTTTATAACCGCACCACCTCTAAAGTCGAACCTTTAAGGGAAGCTGGAGCAATAGTCGCGGGAACTCCCCAAGGTTTAATCGCGGCTAGTGATTGTATTCTGTTAATGTTAACCCATCAAGAGGCGATTGAATCAGTATTATTCCGGGCAGAATTTGAGTCAATTTTATCTGGAAAAACCATTATTTCCATGGGAACAATTTCCCCCACCGAAAGTAAAAATATCCAAAAAGAAATACTTAAAGCCGGGGGAAACTATTTAGAAGCGCCGGTTTTAGGAAGTATTCCCGAAGCCAAATCGGGGACATTACAAATTATGGTGGGTTCCACCGAAGCCCAGTTTAAACAGTGGTTTCATGTCTTACAACCCCTAGGAGAACCCAAATATATTGGGGAAGTGGGAAGTGCATCAGCCTTGAAATTAGCCTTAAATCAGTTAATTGCTTCTCTTACAACCGCCTTCGCCCTGAGTTTAAATTTTGTTCAAGGTCAAGGAGTTGATATCGAACTGTTTATGGAGATTTTACGCAAGAGCGCCTTATATGCTCCTACTTTTGATAAAAAATTACAACGGATGTTAGAAGAAAATTATCAAAACCCTAATTTTCCTACCAAACATTTATTAAAAGACACGAATTTATTTTTACAAGAAGCTGCCACCATGGGGTTAAATGCCAGTTCTTTAGAAGGAGTTCGAGCAATATTAGAAAAAACGCAAAAACTCGGAAAATCAAACGATGATTATTCCGCCTTATTTACCGCGATTAAAAAGGAGAGTTAGATTCCAAAACTCTAGTAGGGGTGAGGCGCGCCTCGCCCCTGGAGAAGAATAAATCTTTAATCTTTTATTCCCCTTTTTTCATCATTTTTTCCACAAAATTAGTATAAATTTCCCCTCGGAGAAATTCGGGATTTTCTAATATTTTTTGATGAAATCCGATGGTAGTCGGAACTCCCGTAATCGCAAATTCCCGTAAAGCCCGTTTCATTCTTAAAATTGCCGTCGGACGGTCTGGCCCCCAAACAATTAACTTGCCAATTAAGGAATCATAATAGGGAGGAATTTCATAATCCGTATAGACATGGGAATCAATTCTCACCCCATTTCCCCCCGGCGGTAAATAACCACTAATTCGTCCGGGGTGGGGGCGGAAATTATGTTCGGGATCTTCGGCGTTAATCCGACATTCGATGGAATGACCCCGCAAAATTACTTGATTTTGATTTAATAATAACTTTTCCCCTTGAGCAATACGAATTTGTTCAGCAATTAAATCTAATCCAGTGATCATTTCCGTAACCGGATGTTCCACTTGAATCCGGGTATTCATTTCCATAAAATAGAAATTGCCCGACTGATCAACTAAAAATTCAACGGTTCCCGCCCCGGTATAATTAATCGATTTAGCCGCTTTTACCGCAGCGTTTCCCATCTTTTGACGCAGTTTAGGAGTAATAAAAGAACTCGGTGCTTCTTCTAATAGTTTTTGGTGACGTCTTTGAATCGAACAATCCCTTTCTCCCAAGTAAATTACATTGCCATAATTATCAGCTAAAATCTGAATTTCGATATGGCGAGGACGTTCAATAAATTTCTCTAAATAAACCCCCGGATTTCCAAAGGCGGCTTCCGCTTCCCCTTGGGCGGCGGCAAAGAGTTTGGGAAGTTCCGAATCTTCCCTCACTAACCGCATTCCCCGACCTCCACCCCCGGCGGTGGCCTTAATAATCACCGGATAACCGATTTTCCGGGCCAGTTGCAGGGCTTCTTGGTCATCACTCAGGAGTCCATCACTGCCCGGTACGGTGGGAACTCCGACCCGTTGCATGGTTTCCTTGGCTGTTGATTTGTCTCCCATTGACCGCATGGCGTGGGGTGTGGGGCCAATAAAAGCAATATCATGATCGGCACAAATTTCGGCAAATCGGGCGTTTTCGGCTAAAAATCCATAGCCGGGATGGATGGCCGTGGCGTTACGAGTCAGGGCGGCAGCGATAATATTGGGAATATTCAAATAGCTTTTACTGCTGCTGGGTTCCCCGATACAAACGGCTTCATCGGCCAGTTGGACATGAAGGGCGTGGCGATCAACCGTTGAATGAACAGCAACCGTCGCTATACCCATTTCCTCACAGGTGCGAAGAATCCGTAAAGCTATTTCCCCTCGATTGGCAATTAATATTTTTGAGAATCGCATCTTTAATATCAGAAAACAAGATTTATCAACCACTTTGTAGTAAGCCCTTCAGGGCTTAGTCTTCTGGGGAAGAAAGCCCTAAAGGGCTTACTACTTTTAGAAATAGTTTTAAAAGGTTCCCGCTAATGCCTCCACACACCGTTCACAAATAGTAGGATCTTCTTTTGATTCTCCAATATGGACGGAATAATTCCAACAGCGATCGCATTTTTCCCCATCGGCTTTGACAACACCAATTCCCAAATCTTCAAACTGTTGATTATAGGGTAAACCGTTTAAAGGTTCGGGAGTATCTAATAGTTCAACCTGGGAACAAATGAACAAATAACGCAATTCATCCACCCCATTATTATCTTTTAATTCTGTAGTTTTGGGGTTCATTTGTTGCAACTGTTGACGCACATCTTCATCCGCCACATATAACAATACTTTGGCTTCTAAGGAGGCACCAATGATTTTATCCTGACGGGCTTTTTCTAAGACAACATTCACATCACTTCTAATTTGTCGTAACTGTTGCCATAACGTCCCTAATTCTGGCTTTTCCCAGTGTTTTTCTAAGGTCACCCAACCCGCTTCAAATACCGAAGTTTGGGGCGGAGAATAGGGAATATTTTGCCAAATATCCTCGGCGGTATGGCATAATACGGGGGCGATCGCCTTCGCTAAATTCTCTAACGCCACGGCTAACACCGTTTGACAACTGCGACGCCGAAACCCATCAGCCCCACTAATATATAACCGATCTTTGGCAATATCTAAATAGAAATTAGATAAATCCACCACACAGAAATTCTGAATCACCTGGAAGAATCGGAAGAATTGATAACTTTCAAAGGATTCTGTTACTTCAGTAAAAACCTCCGTGATCCGGTGAAGCATATATTGATCTAAATCCGGTAATTCCTCGTATTTAACCGTATCTTTTATCGGATCAAAATCATGCAAATTTCCCAATAAAAATCGGGCAGTATTTCTAATTTTGCGGTAAACATCCCCCATCTGTTTGAGGATATTTTTACCCAGAGGAACATCGGAAGAATAATCGACCGAAGACACCCACAACCGCAGAATATCAGCGCCATAGGGAGGTTCCTGCTGTTGATTTTTACCTCCTTCAATCACAATTGCGGGATCAACCACATTTCCGATGGATTTACTCATTTTCATCCCCTTTTCATCGAGGACAAATCCATGGGTTAATACGGTTTTATAGGGAGCATGACCAGAGTTAGCCACACTGGTTAATAAACTCGATTGAAACCAGCCGCGATGTTGATCAGAACCTTCTAAATACATATCCGCCGGATAGCGTAATTCGGGGCGTTGATTCGCCACCGCAGCCCAGGAAGACCCCGAATCAAACCACACATCCATGGTATCGGTTCCCTTGCGGTAGGTCTTGCCATTATTGCGGTATTCTTCTGGTAATAATTCCTCAATTGATAACTCCCACCAAGCATCCGAACCCTTTTCGGCAATAATAGTTTGAACGTGATTAATTGTTCTTTCATTTAATAACGGTTCGTTGGTTTCTTCATCATAAAAAACCGGAATCGGAACCCCCCAACTCCGTTGTCGAGAAATACACCAATCACTGCGATCTGCTACCATGGAAGTAATCCGATTTTCCCCTTGGGCGGGAATCCATTGCACCTCAGAAATAGCTTTTAAAGCCGCATCTCGGAACCCTTCAACCGAGGCAAACCATTGTTCGGTGGCTCTAAAAATTGTGGGTTTTTTCGTGCGCCAATCGTAGGGATATTTATGTTGATAGGGTTCTTCTTTTAATAGGGAATTAACTTCCGTTAAAGCCTGAATAATTGCCCCATTTCCCTCTCCTAAAACATTTAATCCTTCAAATTTCCCCGCTTCATCGGTAAAGTTTCCTTGATCATCCACGGGGGATAAAATCGGTAAACCATATTTTTGACCGACAATATAGTCTTCCTGACCATGACCGGGGGCGGTATGAACTAATCCCGTACCGGATTCGGTGGTAATATAATCTCCCCCAATAACTATCGGACTTCTCCGATTAAATAGGGGATGTTTATAGGTAGAATTTTCTAAATCCTGACCTTTAAAAGTGGCTTTAACTGTTAAGGAATAACCCAAAGTTCCTGATAATTGTTCAGCCAAATCCGCCGCCACAATTAAATATTTAAACGCCGGGGGGTTTTCACTTTCTCCGACTTCTACAACCGCATAATTTAAAGCGGGATTAACCGCAACGGCTAAATTACCCGGAATTGTCCACGGAGTTGTTGTCCAAATTGCTACCCCTAATTCCGATAGAAAGGGTGCTAATAATTCCCGCAAAGGTTCAGATACGGTTAATAGTTTAAAGGCGGCAAATAAACTGCGGGAAATGTGACCTTCTGGATATTCTAATTCCGCTTCCGCTAAGGCGGTTTTAGAACTGGGGCTCCAGTGCACGGGTTTGTGTCCGCGATAAATATATCCCTCTAAAAACATCTTCCCAAATACACCAATTTGGGCGGCTTCATATTCGGGTTTTAAGGTTAAATAGGGGTGTTCCCAGTCGCCCCAAACCCCATACCGTTTGAAACCGGTTTTCTGTTGTTCAACGGCTTGTAGGGCGAAATCCCTGGCTTTATGACGCAAAGTTAAGGGGGTTAATTGTTCCCTTTCCCCGGCTTTCATGTTTTGTAATACTTTCAATTCAATGGGTAAACCGTGACAGTCCCACCCCGGAACATAACGAACTTTACGACCCTGTAAAATTTGATAGCGATTAATAATATCTTTAAGAATTTTATTTAGAGCATGACCAATATGCAGCGTCCCGTTCGCATAGGGGGGGCCATCATGTAAAATAAATAATTCACCGGGGTTATTTTGTGAGAGGCGTTGATAAATTTCCTGTTCAGCCCAAAAGGCTTGGATTTCCGGTTCTCGCTTCACGGCGTTTGCCCGCATATCAAATTTTGTTTGGGGCAAGTTGACGCTATCTTTATAGGATTTGGCTTCTGTCACAACAGTATCCTGAATGATTCTTGTTAATTGATTTGTATTGTATCCTAACATCGTAGTGAGCCCTTCAGGACTCAATTATTGATCTGCAAGTCGCAAATCGTAGTGAGCCCTTCAGGGCTCAATTATTGATCTGCAACTAAGACAGTGAAATTGATCTACAAAACCCGCCCTACCGAAGTAAGACGGGTTGGATGAGAATTAAAGTAAATTAGGAATGGGTAACGGCGTATTCATTCAGAGAATTCAGGGCATGATCTCCGGGTGAAATTGTAACTTTTCCCTGTTGATCCACGTCAATAAATGCCCGATCGCCATCCTTAATGGTTCCGGCTAATAAAGCTTCGGCTAAGGCATCTTCTAACAGATTCATTAAGGCTCGACGTAAGGGTCTGGCGCCATAATTCGGGTCAAAACCCACATTAACTAAATGATCTTTGAACCCTTCACTGACGGTTAAAGTAATGTCTCTTTCGGTTAACCGAGCGAGCAGATCTCGGAGTAGGATTTCAGCAATTTGTTTAACCTCGGATTTTTGCAATTGACGGAACACAATAATTTCATCCAAACGGTTCAGAAATTCCGGTCGGAAATATTGTTTGAGTTCCTCATGGACTAAATTTTTAATCCGGTTATATTGCTGATCTTCTTGAGAAGTTGCAGCCCATTCAAATCCTAAACCGCCACCGCCTTTTTCAATCACCTTAGAACCCACGTTCGAGGTCATAATAATTAAGGTGTTTTTGAAACTGACTGTGCGACCTTTGGCATCGGTTAAACGACCATCTTCTAAGATTTGTAATAACAAATTGAAGACATCGGGATGGGCTTTTTCAATTTCATCAAATAGCACCACCGTATAGGGACGACGACGGACGGCTTCAGTTAATTGTCCGCCTTCGTCGTAACCGACAAATCCTGGGGGAGAACCGATTAATTTAGACACCGTATGCCGTTCCATATATTCCGACATATCTAAACGAATCATCGCGTCTTCTGCCCCAAAGAAATAGGTCGCTAGGGCTTTCGTTAATTCGGTTTTTCCGACTCCCGTGGGGCCGGAAAAAATGAAACTAGCAATGGGGCGATCGGGATTTTTTAATCCCACTCGGGCGCGACGAATGGCGCGAGAAACGGCCCCTACCGCTTCATTTTGACCAATTAAACGTTCATGTAAGATATCTTCCAATTTCAATAATTTTACCGATTCCGATTCGGTTAATTTATTGACATTAAT